>JADGHC010000349.1 GCA_019689655.1 Microbispora sp. | reverse complement strand
GCCGGCGACATCGCCGACCGGCCGCCCGCGTTCTTTGCCCGCCCACGGCCCTCGGACTGCCCGAGCGGTACGTCACCGGGGAATAACCCCCGGAAAGCGAGGCTAGGGGGACGGACGTGCGTGCTGGTGCGGGGGCGCTGGCCCTTCTCGTGTTGGTTGCGGGATGTTCCACGTCGGGCGGACGGGACGAGGATCGAGACGCCAAGACGGCGATCAGCATCAGCCCGCTCGACGGCTCCGCGGACCTGTCGCCCGATCTGCCGATCCTGATCGGCGCGGCCCGCGGCAGGCTCACCCACGTGTCCGTACAGGCCGGGGGACGGCCCGTCGCGGGCGTGTTCAGCCCCGACCACACCCAGTGGCGCAGTGAGCGAACCATGACCCCGGGGACGGCCTACAGCGTCGAGGCCACGGCCGCGGGCCCGGGCGGCTCGGTGACCAGGACCATCCGGTTCACCACCAAACCGGCCGCCAAGACCTTCGGCATCTCCACCCTGCTGCCCAACAAGCAGGACACCGGCCTCACGGTCGGCGT
This sequence comes from Microbispora sp., assembly GCA_019689655.1. Taxonomy (GTDB): domain Bacteria; phylum Actinomycetota; class Actinomycetes; order Streptosporangiales; family Streptosporangiaceae; genus Microbispora. The sequence continues at coordinate 6,181 of JADGHC010000349.1, read as the reverse complement.
CGGCATGCCGATCATCATCACCTTCGACAAGCCGATCACCGACCGCGTGTCCGTCGAGCGCAACCTGATCGTGCAGGCGTCCAAGCCCATCGAGGGCGCCTGGCACTGGCTCGACGCCAAGAACGTGGTGTTCCGCCCCAAGAAGTACTGGCCGACGTACACCAAGGTCCGCGTGACCGCGCGCCTGGCCGGCGTCAGGGGCGGGGAGGGCATGTACGGCAAGCAGGACTACGTCCGGGACTTCGAGATCGGCCGGTCGCAGATCAGCGTGGCCGACACCCGGACCCACTACATGAAGATCGAGCGCGACGGCAAGCAGATCAAGAACATGCCGATCAGCGCGGGCATGGGCGACGTGTTCCGCCACTACACCACCAGCGGCATCCACGTGGCGATGTCCAGGGAGGACGTCACGGTCATGACGTCGCCGGACGCGGGACCGGGGGAGCCCGGCTACTACCAGACGACCGTCTACAACAGCGTCCGCATCTCCAACACCGGCGAGTACGTCCACGGCGCTCCGTGGTCGGTCGGCGACCAGGGCAACTCCAACGTCAGCCACGGCTGCGTGAACGTCAGCCCGGAGAACGCCAAGTGGTTCAAGAACAACACGCTGATCGGCGACCCGATCATCGTGACCGGGACGCCGCGCAGGCTCGAGGCCACCAACGGCTGGAGCTACTGGCAGGACTCCTGGCAGGACTGGCTCAAGCGGAGCAGCCTGCGCGGCGCCCCTGCCGAGGAACTCTGAGGTTTTGCCGCCGCGGGGCCGTAGCACGGCGCTGGAGCGCCTTCGCGCCGTGGTGCGGCCCCCGGGGTCGCCACCGGGGTAAACGCCCTTCTCGTGGCCGTGGAAGCCCGCCCGGCACACCGTTCAGGGCCACCGCGAGCACCGGCTGCCGGGCGGGTGGTCACCCAGCCGGGCAGGGGGTGCAGGCCGGCCCGTGAGCCACACGGCGGCGGCCACGACCGCGATCACGGCGGTCCGATGCCACAGGAAGATCGTCATGGCGCAGGGGCCGACCTGCCGCCATGAGCGCCCAATGTACTTCAACGGGTTGCGGGGTGCCGCAGTCGGCGACCGGGGCGGACACCGGCCGTCGGCCGAGCGCCGCACCGGCGATGGCGTAGGCGCGCACCGTCCGCATCGAACCGCCCCGCGGGAGCCTTGCGACGGGCGGCGGCCTGCGCCCTCGCGTGCGGCCGGAGGGGTGGAACGACAACGGCCCGGCAGGGGAGTGGTTTCCCCCACCGGGCCGCTTGATCGATCAGGTGCCCGTCAGTGGAGCTCCTTGCGGTCGCCGGCGCCGACGCCAGCGTGCTCCGCCTCGTGGACCTCCTCGTGGTGGCCGTCGGGGAGCGGAACGTGGTCGGTGCCGTACGCCCGGCTCATCTTGGCCCGGAGCCGGCCGAGCGGGCCGCGGGCGCCCTTGGGCGGGATGCCCTCGGCGTCCTCGGCGCCCTCCAGGATCGGGATCTCCTTCTTGCCCCGGATGTGCTCGGCGATGTCCTCCGCCGGGGGCACGTGGACCTCGATGTACTGGCCGTTCGGCAGCCGCTTGATGACGCCGGACTCCACGCCGTGGGCCAGCACCTCGGCGTCCTTGCGCTGGAGGCCGATGCAGATCCGGTAGGTGACCCAGTACGCGATGGCCGGGCCGACGAAGACGGCGATCCGCCCGAACCAGGTCGTCGTGTACAGGCTGATGTGGAAGTTCGCCGAGATCTCGTCGTTGGCGCCCAGCAGCCACAGGACGCCGTAGAACGTGATGCCCGCGATGCCGATCGAGGTGCGGTGTGGGTTGTTGCGCGGCCGGTCGGCGATGTGGTGCTCGCGGCGGTCGCCCGTGATCCACTGCTCCAGGAACGGATACAGCGCCAGGCCCGTCATGATGATGCCCAGCGGCACGAGGGCCGGGATCAGCACGCTCAGCGCCACCGTGTGACCGAGGAAGTTGATCTCCCAGGCCGGCATGACGCGGAGCGCGCCCTCCAGGAAGCCCATGTAGAAGTCGGGCTGGGAGCCGGCCGAGATGTCCGCCGGCGTGTACGGCCCGAACAACCAGATCGGGTTGATCTGGGCGAACGTGCCGAGCAGCGCGATGACTCCGAACGTGAACAGGAAGAACGAGCCCGCCTTGATCATGAAGGCCGGGTAGAACGGCGCGCCCACCACGTTCTTCTCGGTCCTGTCCTTGCCCGGCATCTGCGTGTGCTTCTGCACCCACATCAGAATCATGTGGGCCGAGATGAGCGCGAGCAGGATGCCCGGGATCAGCAGGATGTGGATCGTGTAGAACCGGGAGATCACATCGTGACCCGGGTACTCACCACCGAACAGGAAGAACGCGATGTAGGTGCCCACGATCGGGACCGACAGGATGACGCCCTCGGTGATCCGCAGACCCGCGCCGGAGAGCAGGTCGTCGGGGAGGGAGTATCCGGTCAGGCCCTCGAGCAGCGCCAGCGTGAGCAGCAGGATGCCGATGATCCAGTTGAGCTCACGCGGCTTGCGGTACGCCCCGGTGAAGAAGACCCGGAGCATGTGCACCATCATGCCGGCCACGAACAGCAGCGCCGCCCAGTGGTGGATCTGCCGGATCAGCAGACCGCCCCGGACGTCGAAGCTGATGTGCAGCGCCGAGGCGTAGGCCTCCGACATCTTCACGCCGTACAGCGGGGCGTAGTTGCCCGTGTACGTCACCTCGCCCATGCTCGGCTTGAACCAGAACGTCAGGAACGTACCGGTCAGCAGCAGGATGATGAACGAGTAGAGCGCGATCTCCCCCAGGAGGAACGACCAGTGGTCGGGGAAGATCTTCCTCAGATTGCGCTTGAGGAAGTTCCCCGCACCGATGCGGTCGTCGACGAAGGTCGAGGCGCCTGCGATGGCCTTCGGGGGAGCGTTCATGATGCCTTCTCCCTAGCTTCGGCTTCAGCGTCGCCACGCTCCCAGAAGCTGGGACCGACGGGGACCTTGAAGTCGGACTTGGCGACGAGGTAGCCCTCCTCGTCGATTCCGATGGGGAGCTGCGGCAGCGGCCTGGCGGCGGGGCCGAAGACGACCTTGGCCCCGTCGGCCGCGTCGAAGGTCGACTGGTGGCACGGGCAGAGGATGTGGTGCGTCGTCTGCTCGTAGAGAGCCGCCGGGCAGCCCACGTGGGTGCAGATCTTGGAGTAGGCGACGATGCCGTCGTAGGTCCAGTTCAGGTTCGTACCGGACTTGAGCTCCTCCGGCCGGAACTTGATCAGGATCAGCGTCGCCTTGGCCAGCGCGTTCAGGTCCTCCTCGTAGCCCTCGGGGACCACGGAGAGGATGCCGCCGGGCGAGTTGAAGTCCGCGGCGCGGATCGGCTGGCCGGTGCCCTCGACCACGAGACGGCGGGGCTTGCCGTCCTTGGTGGGCTCGCCCCAGACGGTGTGCCTGAGCGCGGTCCCGGGGAGCGGGCCGAGGTCCTTCAGCAGCACCAGCGGGGCCAGGCCCAGCGGAGCGGCGGCAAGCAGCAGCGTGCGGCGCAGCAGCCGGTGCTTGAGGAAGCCGCTCTCCTCGGCGCCCTGGAGGAAGGTCTCCTTGACGTACTCACGCGTGTCGTCGTCGGAGCGCATCTCGTGGCGCTCCTGGACGAGGCTGTACTTCGGCATGATCCGCCGCACCCAGATGGTGAGGCCCACGGCCAGCGAGAGCAGGGCCAGGGCCAGGGTGCCGCCGAGCGCGTAGTTCGACGTCGCCGTCTTGTCGATCGTGCCGACCTGGAAGATCACGTACGACGCGATGAACGCGGCGCCGGCCAGGAAGGTGATCAGGAACAGCAGCGCGACGAGGCGCTCGGCCCTGCGGGCCTTGACCGGGTCCTGCGGGATCACGCCGGGAACGCCCTCGGGTGCGCGCACCGGATCGGTGTCGACGATCGGCGCGTCCGCGGGCGGAGTGCCGATGACGCGCGTCGGCACCCGGCTGCTCTCGGGGTACTCGTTCTGCTCTGTCATGCCGCCCGCCGCTTCTTCGCCGTGATCCAAATGGCAGCCAGGGCCAGGAGGCTGAGACCCACGACCCACGCTACAAGGCCCTCGGTGACCGGGCCGATGCGACCCAGACCCGAACCGCCGGGGTCGACCTGCGACCGCACGTGAGTGATGTACGCGATCATGTCGCGCTTCTGCTCCGGCGTGATCGTCGTGTCGTTGAACACCGGCATCGCCTGCGGGCCGGTGGCCATCGCCTCGTAGATCTGGGTCGGCGTCGCCGGGTTCAGCGGCGGAGCGAACTTGCCGTAGGTCAGCGCGCCGCCGGCGCCCACGAAGTTGTGGCACTGGATGCAGTTGGCGCGGAAGAGCTCGCCGCCCTTGGCCGGGTCGCCCTTGGAGGGGTCGACCTGCTCGGCGCTCGGCACCGTCGGGCCGCCGCCGAGCGACTGCACGTACGCCGCGAGCTGGTCGATGGCCTCGTCGGTCGCCCAATCCGCCCGCGGCTTGCGCTGAGCCTGGGGACCCGAGTCGGCGGCCGGCATGCGCCCGCTGCTCACCTGGAAGTTCACGGCGGCGGCTCCGACGCCGATGAGCGTCGGAGCCCTCTTGGTGCCCTCGGCGTTCATGCCGTGGCAGCTCGCGCAGTGCGCCACGAAGAGGCTCTTGCCCTGCGCCACGTCGTCGGCCTTGCCTGAGGCGATCGCGGCGTCCGCGGTGCTGCCGTTCGGCGCCGCGAGCGCATAGCCGCCGCCGAGCAGGCCCAGCGCGAGCGTCACGACGGCGACTCGCGCGAGGGGATGGCGCCGTCGGGCGGTGATGGAGTTCACCGAAATCCCCGTTCCGATCATTTGATGATGTAGATGGTCGCGAAAAGGCCGATCCAGACCACGTCGACGAAGTGCCAGTAATAGGACACGACGATCGCGCTGGTCTGCTGCTCATACGTCAAGCGCTTCGCGGCGTACGTACGTCCCAGGATGAACAGGAACGCGATCAGACCACCCGTCACGTGCAAGCCATGGAAGCCCGTGGTCAGGTAGAACACCGAGTCGTACGGGGTGTGCGAGAGGACGTGGCCCTCCCTTGCCAGGTTCCCGTACTCCCAGAGCTGTCCGCCCACGAAGAACGCACCCATCAGGAAGCTTACGACATACCAGAATCGAAGCTTCTTGACCTGGCCTTTCTCGACGGCCCACACGCCCAGCTGGCAAGTGACACTCGACAAGACCAGAACGGTCGTGTTGAAGGTCGCGAACGGGACGTTGAGGTCCGCCTCGGGCCAGTGCGTGCCCTGCCCCAGGCTGACCGACCGGATGGTGAAGTACATCGCGAACAGCGCCGCGAAGAACATGAGCTCAGAGGACAACCACACGATGGTCCCGACCTGAACCAGGTTCGGCCGGCTGGACCCGTGCGGTCTCGTCGTCGTAGTAATTGCGGATGCTGTCGCCACGCCCAGCATTATTGCGGCTCCCCAGGTCGGGTCGCCCCACGACCCCCCGCTAGGGTCCGCCCGCGCTCACGAAACCGGCATGTCACGGCAATCGCCCCGGGGCTGCGAGCCCTGCAGCCGCGCCGGTAGCATCACGATGACCATACCCCGCGATTCGACAGTGAGCGTGAAATGAGGGTTCTCGTCTACAGCGACGACGCAGGCACCCGCGAGAAGGTGCGGCTGGCCATCGGGCGGCGCCCCGCCGCAGACGTGCCCCTCGTCGAGATCGTCGAGTGCGCGACCCAGCCGGCCGTGATCAAGCACCTCGACTCCGGCGACATCGATGTCGCCATCCTCGACGGCGAGGCGCAGCCGGCCGGGGGGATGGGGGTCAGCCGGCAGGCCAAGGACGAGGTGCACAACTGCCCGCCGATCCTGCTGCTCATCGCCCGCAAGGACGACCGCTGGCTGGCCAACTGGTCCCGTGCCGACGCCGTCGTCGCGCAGCCCATCGACCCCGTCGTCCTCGCCGACACCGTGGCGGACCTCATGCGGCGCCGCCTCAGCGTGACCCGGGCGCACTGACACCGGGGCATCGAAACCGGCGGGGCGCGGCGGCGAAACCCGGCGCACCGAACCCGGCGCACCGAACCCTGCGCACCGAAACCGGGGCGGCGATCCGCGGGGGCGGGTGGCAAGCGCATCGGAACCCGGGCCGAGGGGCACCGGCGCGGGGTGTGCCGGCGGGGAGCGCGCCGGCGCGGGCGCCGCGCCCGGCCC
>JADGHC010000348.1 GCA_019689655.1 Microbispora sp. | reverse complement strand
GGTCGGGGGCGGGCGGCAGGTCGTCCAGCCGGGACAGCCAGTAGTCGCGGGCCTTCCGGTAGCGCGGGTCGGACTCCTGCGCGCGCGCCACCTCCAGCACGTACTCGCGGAAGGTCAGCCCGGGGACCGGGAGCCGGGCGTCGGGGTCCTCGTAGTAGGCGACCAGGTCGGGGACGAGCACCTGGAAGTAGCTCCACGCGTCCGCGATGAGCAGGTCCAGCCCGAAGTGGATGCGGGTACGGCCCCCCGGCAGGAGCGTGAGCCGGACGTCCCACAGGGGGTAGGTGTCGGCGGGCGGCACCCGGTGCGCCAGCTCCTCCCGCACCGCCAGCGCCCGCGCCTCGGCCTCCGCCGCGCCGAGGCCGCTCAGGTCGAGCACCGGGATCTCGTAGGGCGGCGGGTCCGGGACGACCCGCTGCGTCGCGTCGGGGAGGATGACGGTGCGCAGCGCGTCGTGGCGGTCGACGACACGCTGCCAGGCCTGCCGGAACCGGGCCACGTCCAGGTCGCCGCTCTCCCACTCCCAGTATCCGTGGCAGCCGACGCCGCCGAACTCCACGGCGTCCCCGCGGCCGATCCAGTAGGCCTGCTGGATGTCCGTCAGCGGAAACGGCTCATATCTCGTCATGCGCCGATGCTCAGCACGGTCGGTTAGCCGCAGGTTACGGCGTAACCGGCCGTTAATCCCGGCTGCGTGGACTGGAGCCATGGACACGGAGTGGCTCGTCAACCTGTCGCCCGCGCCCGGCGGGCGGATGAACGTTATCTGCCTGCCCTACGCCGGGGGCGGCGTGGCCGCCTTCCACGGCTGGCCCGCCCGGCTGCCGGCGGAGCTGGACCTGTGGGTCGTCCGGCCGCCCGGCCGGGAAAGCCGCCTGCTGCAGCCGCCCATCAGGGACCTGCACACGATGGTGGCCGAGCTGACGCCGGACGTCGTGCCGCTGACCCGGCGGCCGTACGCGGTGTTCGGGCACAGCATGGGCGCGCTGCTGGCCTACGAACTGGTGCGCGCGCTGGTCGGGCGTGGCCTGCCGCCACCGGCCTGGCTGGTCGTCTCCGGGCACGCCGCCCCGCACGTGGCCGTACCGGGTGAGCTGCACAAGCTCCCGGAGCACCAGTTGATCCAGCGGCTGCGCGAGTACGGCGCCACGCCGCAGGACCTGCTGGCCTCGCCGGAGCTGCTGCGGCTGTTCCTGCCGACCATCCGGGCCGACCTGGCGGTGGCCGAGACCTACCGGCACCGCCCGGGGCCCAAGCTGACCTGCCCGGTGGCGGCCTACCGGGGCCGCGACGACCCGGAGGTGACCCACGACCAGTGCGCGGCCTGGGCGGAGGTGACGACTGGCCGGTGCGTGGTCAAGGACTTCCCCGGCGGCCACTTCTTCTTGGAGGACGGGCGCGACGACATGCTCGGCCACCTGTCCGCCCTGCTGACCGGCGCGCCCGTGCCGCAGGGCCCGCATAACCCGTCGCAAACCGCCGCGCCGCACACTCACCGGCCATGACCTGTCCGCGCGAGGAGGTACCAGCGTGACCGCCAGACCGAAGATCGTCGCCATCAACGGGTCGGAACGAGACGGCAACACCGCCCATGTGCTCCGCTACGCCGCCAAGATCGCCGAAGCGCGCGGCGTGGACTTCGACACCGTGGACCTGCGCACCATCCGCATGGGGCCGTGCGGTCCCTGCGGTGACTGCAACCGGCGCACCGTGCCCTGCGTCGTCGACGACGACGTCCCGGCGGTCGTGGAGCGCATGTCCGCCGCCGACGGGGTGATCTACGCGACACCGGTGCACGGGTTCGCGGCGGGCGCCTTGATGCAGACCTTCATCGAGCGCTCCGGCGTGGGGTACCTGCGGTTCACCAGGCCGCTGACGAACAAGGTCGGCGGCGCCATCGTGCTCGCCCGCCGCTACAGCGCGAGCGTCGCCTACCAGCACCTGCTCATGAACCTGCTGCTGAACCGGATGATCCTGGTGGGCAGCGGATTCCCCGCCGAGGTGCACGCGCTGCACGTGGGGGAGGCGGCCGAGGACGAGGAAGGCCTCATCCACGTGCGCCGGATGGTCGACCGGATGATCGACATGATCGAGTTCCTGCGCGAGTACCGGGCGCTCGGCGGGCGGGAGGACGCCCTGACCCCGCGCGAGCGCAACGAACGGCTGGGCCTGCCGGTGGAGAACTTCGCGGACGAGGTGGTGGACAATGTCCATGGCTGACGAACTCTTCGCCCGCGAGCACGCCGCGGCCCGCGCCCGCTTCTACGGCGGCACGATGACGCCCGCCGAGTGGGACCGCTGGCGCCGCGCCCGGCTCACCGCCGTACTGCGCCACGTCACCGAGCGCTCGCCGTTCTACCGCAGGCACCTGGCCGGGATCGACGTCGAACGCGTCACGCCGGAGACGCTCGCGACCCTGCCCTACACGACCAAGCAGCACCTGCGGGAGGCGCAGTACGACATCCTGGCGGGCGGCGTGGCCGACGCGCGGATCTTCTACGAGACCAACGGCACCACCGGACCGCCCACGCCGTGCCCGCGCGGCGCCCGGGACATCCTCGCCAGCAACTCGGCGGTGGAGGAGTCGTGGCGGCGCTTCCTCGCCGCCCGTTTCGGCCGGCGCCGGCCGGTCGTCGGGCTGATGGGCCCGTCGGAGCTGTACGCGTTCGGCGACGTGTTCACGGCCGTGACCGACGCGCTGGAGCTCTGCCACGTGAAGATCTGGCCGGAGTCGCCCCGGGTCGGCTTCGCCAAGGCGTTGCGCCTCATCCGGGACCTGGGCGTCGAGGTGATCGTGTGCGCGCCCGCGCTCTGCCTCAGCCTGGCCAAGGCCGCCCGGTACCACGGCTACGACCTGGACGAGCTGCCGATCACCACGTTCCTCGTGCTGGGCGAGATCTGCTCGCCCGAGTACGCCGCAAACGTCGCCTCCGTCTGGCCGCGCGCCGAGGTGTTCCCCATCCTGTACGGCTCGCAGGAGGCGCTGTGCGTCGCCACCGGCGCGACGGACGGCCTGCTGCACCTGTCGGAGCTGAACTACCTCGCCGAGCTGATCGATCCCGACACCGGCGAACCGGGCGGCGACCACGGCGAGGGCGAGCTGGTGCTGACGATGCTCATCGACGGCATCAAGCCGCTCATCCGCTACCGCACCGGCGACCTGGTACGGCTGAGCCCGCCGCCGCCCGGCGCGCCCATGCCGGGCCGGGTCGTGGAGGTCACCGGCCGCGTCCGCGACCGGCTGCGGGTGGGCGGCGCGGTGCTCCGCCCGGTCGAGCTCGAAGCCGCGGTGCTGCGCGGCGTCCGGGGCTGCCTGGGCTACCAGATCGTCATCACCGGCGACCGGCGGGGCCGCGACGAGCTGACCGTGCGCCTGGAGCTGCTGCCCTGGGCCGACCGCGTCCAGGTGGAGCGCACGGTGGCCGCCGGGGTGCGCGAGCTGACGGGCGCCGCCACGACGGTCGTCATCGACGACGACCTCGACCCGGTCACGAGCACCGGCTCGTTCGTGAGCTGGAAGGCCGCCCGGATCGTCGACCACCGCGCCGCGCCCGACGCGGACGTTCTCGTTGCCCGTGAGGTCGCCCACCGCTTCGCCGTGACGAGATGAACCGCATCCCCGTCAAGACGGTGCGCCGGGAGGTCACGGCGCCCGACCCGCTCGCCGCCTACCTGGCGCTGAGCGAGATGTTCGGCCGCCCCCAGGTGTACCTGCTGGAGTCCGCGGAGGGTCCCCTGGCCGACGTCCGGCACCAGTACGTCGGCTTCGGAGAGCTGCTCGCCGTGTCCGTGACGCGCGGGCGCGTGACCGTGCGCGGCCTGCCGGGCCTGCGGCGGGAGGTGCTGCGCCGGCTCCGGCCCCTGCTGGGGCCGGACGGCGCCGCCCTGCCGGACCGGCGGGCGCTCTGGCCGGTGCTGCGGGCGGTCGAGACGGCCTTCGACGCCGAGCGGTCGGCCGCCGAATTCGGCTTCGGCTTCTTCGGCTACCTGGGTTACGACACCGCGGCCTACATCGAGGAGCTGCCCCGGCTCATCACGACCGACCCCGGCGTGCCCGACGTGCACCTGGCGATCCACCAAGGTCTGCTGGCGGTGGACCGGGTCAGCGGCCGTTCGGAGCTGCTGGTCCACCAGTCGCCCGCGTGGCCCGCGCTGGACGCCGACGACGTCGTCCGGCGCCTGCGCGGCGCACGGCTCGGCCCGCCGGGGCCGCTGTTCCCGGCCGAGGTGGCCGACGACACGCACCGGGACAAGTTCGTGGCCGACGTGGACAAGTGCCTGGGCCACATCGCGATCGGCGACATCTACCAGGTGCAGATCGGCCACGAGCTGGCCATGCGCAGCCGCAGCGACCCGGTGGACGTCTACCGGCGGCTGCGGGCCCGGAACCCCTCGCCGTACATGTACCTCGCGCCGCTCGGCGAGCACACGGTGGTGGGTTCCAGCCCCGAGCTGTTCGTCCGCGTGGAGAACGGCACGGCCGTGATGCGGCCCATCGCGGGCACCGCCCGCCGGGGCGTCGTGCCGGACGCCGAGGCCGCCGCGCGGCTGCGCGGCGACCCCAAGGAACTGGCCGAGCACACCATGCTCGTCGACCTGTGCCGCAACGACCTGGGGCGCATCTGCCGCACCGACTCGCTGCACGTCAGCGAGCTGTTCGCGGTCGAGCGCTACTCCCACGTCCTGCACCTGGTGTCCACCGTGGGCGCGCAGGTGGCCGACGGCTTCGACGCCTACGACGTGATCGCGGCGCTGTTCCCGGCCGGCACCATGACCGGCGCGCCCAAGATCCGCGCCATGGAGATCATCGAGGAGGTGGAGCGCAGCAGGCGCGGCCTCTACGCGGGGGCGCTCGGTCTCATCGGCGCGGGCGGCGCCGTCAACCTCGCCCTGTGCATCCGCACGCTGGTCCACCGCGACGGCGTCTACCGGGCGCGGGCGTCGGCGGGCGTCGTGGCCGACTCGGTGCCGGACCGGGAGTGGCAAGAGACCCTCGCCAAGCTGAGCGCCGCCCACTGGGCGGTGACCGGGAAGGAGCTGCTGTGAGGACGCTGGTCGTGGACGCCTTCGACAGCTTCGTCTACATCCTCCACCAGTACCTGAAGTCCGTCGGCGCCGACCCGGTGGTCCTGCGGTCCACTGAGGTCACCCCGGCCCGGGTGCGCGAGTTGCGGCCCTCGGCCGTACTGCTCGGCCCCGGGCCCGGCCACCCGGCCGCATCCGGCCACGTGGAGATCGTCCGGAACCTGGCCCAGGAGGTGCCCATCCTGGGCATCTGTCTCGGCCATCAGGCGATCGGGCTGGCGTACGGGGGCCACGTGCGGCCGGCGAGCCACCTGATGCACGGCAAGACCAGCAGGATCAGCCACGACGGCAAGGGCCTGTTCATCGGCATGCCCCCGCTCTTCTCGGCCACCCGCTACCACTCGCTCATCGTGACGGAGGACTCGGTGCCCGACTGTCTGGAGATCAGCGCGCGCTCTCTCGACGACGGCTACGTGATGGGCCTGCGGCACCGGACCCTCCCCGTCGAATCCGTGCAGTTCCATCCCGAGAGCATCAGCACCGAGGACGGCCTGCAAATGATCAAGAATTGGCACGCGGCCACGACCGGAGGCAAGCGATGACCGGCGCCCACGTACACGAACTCATCGAGGCGGTCGCCGCCGCCGCGCCCGACTGTCCGGCGATCGTCGACGGCGCGGTGACCATGACCTACGGGGAACTGGACGCCGAGGCCAACCGCCTGAGCCGCCATCTGATCGGCCTCGGGGTGGCCGAGGGCGCGTCCGTCGGGGTGTTCCTGGAGCGCGGCGCCGACAACCTGGTGGCGCAACTGGCCGTGTTCAAGGCGGGGGCGTCCGTGGTGCTCATGGACCCCGCCTACCCGGCGCAGCGGCTGGCGTTCATGCTCACCGACTCCGCGGCGGCGGCCGTGGTCACCCGGCCGGGGCTGCGCGCCGCCCTGCCCGACGGCGTCACCGTGGTGGAGACCGGCGACTGGGCCGCCGCGCCGGCGCGCAAACCCGACCGCCGCCCGGCGGACAACGGCACCAGCCACATCGCCTACACCTCGGGCTCCACCGGCGTGCCGAAAGCGGTCCTGCTGCGGCACGAACCCTTCCGCAACACCGTGCACGTCCTGATCGAGCAGTGCGGGATCACGCCCGACTCGCGCGGGACCTGGCTGTGCTCCCCGGGGTTCGGGCTGGTCGAGGTGGACTGTTTCCCGGTGCTCGCCGCCGGCGCCACCCTGTGCATCCCGCCCGCGGCGATCATCGGGGTCCCGGAGGACCTGCGGGACTGGTTGCTCGGCAGCCGCATCACGCACACCCTGCAGTTGACCGCGATGGCCGAACGGCTGTGGCAGCTCGACTGGCCCGCGAACGGGCACCTGCGCTCCATGCGGGTGGCCGGCGAACGCGTGCGGAACTGGCCGCCGCCCGGCCTGCCGTACCAGGTGCTCAACGTGTACGGCTCCGCCGAGGCGAACGTGGTGGCGACCTGCGATCTCACGGCCACGGCCGCCGCGCTCGGCGAGGCGGGCCGCGCGGCGCGCCGGCCGCCCATCGGCACGCCGGTGCCGGGTGTGTGCGTGTACGTGCTGGACGAGCGGCTGGCGCCGGTGCCCACCGGCGAGGTCGGCGAGCTGTGCATCTCCGGCCGCAGCCTGTCGGCCGGTTACCTCAACCGGCCCGAGGCCGAGCGCGACCGGTTCCTCCCCAACCC
>JADGHC010000347.1 GCA_019689655.1 Microbispora sp. | reverse complement strand
GAATGCGGGGAGGGAGCACCAAAAAGCGCCGCGGGCACTTCGCAAGAGCCCCGAAATCCGGCGTTCAGTCGAGGGCCGGAGGGGTGGTGTAGCGGGTGGCGAGCGGGCCGAGCTGCTCGATGACCAGCCGGTTCCACGTGCCGTCTTCGAACATCCGGCGCAGCGCGTCCTCCACCTGATCGCGCAGCGTGCTCGTCGCGGCGGCGATGCCGTACCGCTCCGTGGACAGGGAGCTGCCGCTGAGGCGGAACTTGCCGGGATACTGCGCCGACAGCCCGGCGAGCACGGGAGCGTCGGCCACGATCGCGTCGGTGCGGCCGGAGGCCAGCAGCGGCGCGCAGGCCGCCGGCAGGTTCGCCTCGGCGAGGAAGAACCGCCGCCAGCGGGTGCCGAACCTTCTCACCAGCGGCTCGGCGGACTCGCGGGTGGCGCAGACGCGTTTGCGGGCGAGGTCGCGCGGGCGGCGGATCGACAGGTCGCCCGCCCGGACGAGGACGTCGAGGCTGGTGACGAGGTAGGGGCCGGCGACGTACCGGGAGCCCGCCGGGCCGGTGGCGCCGACGACGAGATCCGCATGCGAGGCGTCGGGCGTGTAGACGACCTGGTCGTCGCGGTAGCCGAGCGCCCGGGCGACGTACTGCGCGACCTCGATGTCGAAGCCGCCGTAGCGCCCGTCGGGGAGCCGGGTGACCAGGCCCGGCTCCCCGGCACGCACGCCGATCACCAGCGTGCCGCTGTTCCCGCATCCGCCGGTCAGGAACGCGGCAGCCAGGACGCCGACCACGGCAATGCCACGCCACACGCGCTCAATATCGAGGCCGCGCGCGTCCGCCCGCCAGCAGCGACACGGCAAAGATCCCTTTACCCCGCCAGGTGCGGGGATCAGCGCGCGAGCGCGACCTCGCCGCCCGCCATCTCGGCCGCCGCCGGGTCGGCCGCGACCTTGCGGCTGCGCCTGCTGCGCCGTTCCAGCCAGGTGGCCAGGTAGCCGAGCGCCAGGTTGATCGCGATGTAGATCGCCGCGATGACGATGACCGAGGGGATCAGGTTGGCGTAGTTGGCCGGGACCACGCGGGCGCCCGCGTTCAGCAGGTCGGCGTACGCCACGACGAACCCGAGCGCGGTGTCCTTCAGCAGCACCACGAGCTGGCTGACGATCGCGGGCATCATCGCGGTGACCGCCTGCGGCAGCAGGATCATCCGCATCACCTGGTTCTTGCGCAGGCCAATGGCGTACCCCGCCTCGGCCTGGCCGCGCGGCACGGCGAGGATGCCCGCGCGCACGATCTCCGCCAGGACCGACCCGTTGTAGAGCGTGAGACCGAAGACCACGGCCGCGAACTCGGTCACGACCAGCCCGGCCAGGCTTCCGCCGTACTGCGCGAAGAAGATCAGCATGAGCAGCGGGATCGCGCGGAAGGCCTCCACGACCACCGCGGCCGGGACGCGCACCCAGCGGTGATCCGACAGGCGGGCGATGCCGAACACGGCGCCGAACAGCAGCGCGAGCACCGCCGCGACCACGGCGGCGGCCAGCGTGTTGCGCAGGCCGGGCAGGATCAGCTCGGTCCAGGTGTCGCCCCGCAGGAACGGCTCCCACAGCTTGCCGTCCCACTGGCCCTTCTCGTCGAACTTCGCCCAGACGAGGTAGGCGACCAGCAGCAGGACGACGCCGAAGACGAGCGTCAGCGCGTTGTTGCGCATGCGGGCCCGCGGACCGGGGACGTCGTACAGGACGGTGGCGCCGCGCGTCGTCATCGGACCACCGCCAGGCGCCGGGCCAGCCGGCCGGACAGCAGGTTCAACGGCAGGGTCAGCACGATGAACCCGGCGGCGAAGCCGAGGAAGATGGGAATGATCGCGTCTCCGTGGGAGTCGAACAGGTTCTTCATCCGCAGCGCCGCCTCCATGACGCCGATCGCGGCCGCGACCGTCGTGTTCTTGATCAGCGCGTTCAACAGGCTGCCGAGCGGCGCGATGACCGTGCGCACCGCCTGGGGGAGGACCACCAGGCGGAGCGTCTGCAGGAACGTCAGCCCGATCGCCCGGGCGGCCTCCGCCTGCCCGAGCGGAACGGTGTTGATCCCGGAGCGGACGACCTCGCACACGAAGGCGGAGGTGTACGCGGACAACCCGATGATCGACAGCCAGAAGCTGTTGAGCGACAGGTCGTCTTGGGAGAACTGGACGTTCATCACCGTGCCCAGGCCGAGGCCGCAGAACACGATGATCAGTGTGAGGGGCGTGTTGCGCAGCACGTTGACGTACAGCGCGCCCGCCCCTCTCAGCACCGGCAGCGGACTGACGCGCATGGCCGCCAGCACGATCCCCCAGATCAGCGAGATCACCCCGCTGACCACCGTGAGCCTCACCGTCAGCCAGAACGCGCCGAGGATGACGGGAAGCTCGTCGACGACGGCCTCCACCGCCGGCCTCCTTCCAGTGCCGCTATCAGAGGTTTAGTAGCGTTCGACGGCCGGCGGCGTGGTGAAGTACTTGCCGAACTCGCCGAGGTTGGTGTCGAGGGCCTTGCGCCAGCTGCCGTCCTGGAAGAACTTCTCGATCGCGTTGTTGATCGCGTCGCGGCCGGCCTTGTCGTCCAGCTTGATGCCGATGCCGTACTTCTCCTCGCTGAACGGCTTGTTGATCAGCTTGAACTGGCCGGGGAACTGGGCGGCGAAGCCGGCGAGGATCGTCGCGTCGGTGGAGATCGCGTCGACCTGCTTGTTCTGCAGCAGCGGCAGGCAGGCGCCGTACCCCTGCTGCTGGGTCAGGTTCTTGGCCTCCCACTCCGGCCCGAACATCTGGGCGAGCCGCTGCGGCGACGACGAGCCCTGGGCGCCGCAGACCTTCTTGTTCTTGAGGTCGTCGACCCCGGTGATCGAGTTGTCGTCGGCGCGGACCAGGATGTCCTGCCCGGTGATCAGGTACGGCCCGGCGAAGGAGATCTTCTTCTTCCGCTCGTCGGTGATGGAGTAGGTCGCGACGACCATGTCCACCTGGCCCTGCTGGATGAACGGCTCACGGTTGGCCGACTGGGCCTCCTTGAACGTGATCCCGCTCTCCGGCACGCCGAGTTCCTTGGCGACGTACTTCGCCACGTCCACGTCGAACCCGGCGTAGGTGCCGTCGGGCTTCTTCAGCCCCCAGCCCGGCTGGTCGATCTTGATGCCGATCGTGAGCTTCTTGTCGTTCTTCGCCTTGTCGACGATCGACTCCGCCCCGGAGTTGCCACAGGCCGTCAGGCAGGTGGCCAGGGCAGCCAGCGCGAGCAGGCCGGCTCCGAATCGCATCCGCGTCACCTTTCGCTTCTTGTGGAGCTTTGTGAGCTTCTTATGGAGCATGTTGTGAGCTGGGATCAGTGCGTGAGGATCTTGGAGAGGAAGTCGCGGGCGCGCTCGGTGTTCGGCTGGGTGAAGAACTCCGAGGGATCGCCCTCCTCGACGATCTGGCCGTCGGCCATGAAGACGACCCGGTTGGCCGCGCGACGGGCGAAGCCCATCTCGTGGGTGACGACCATCATCGTCATGCCGTCCCTGGCCAGGCCGGTCATCACGTCGAGCACCTCCTGGACCATCTCGGGGTCGAGGGCCGAGGTGGGCTCGTCGAACAGGATCATCTTGGGGTCCATGGCCAGCGCACGGGCGATGGCCGCGCGCTGCTGCTGGCCGCCGGACAGCTGAGCCGGGTACTTGCTCGCCTGTGAGGCGATGCCGACCCGTTCGAGCAGTTCCATGCCCCGCTGCTCGGCCTGCTGCCGGGGGATCTTCCGCACCTTGATCGGGCCGAGCGTGACGTTCTCCAGGATCGTCTTGTGGGAGAAGAGGTTGAAGGACTGGAAGACCATTCCGACCTCCGACCGCAGCCGGGCCAGGGCCTTGCCTTCCGCGGGCAGTTCCCGCCCGTCGAAGATGATGGTCCCGCTGTCGATCGTCTCCAGCCGGTTGATCACCCGGCACAGGGTGGACTTGCCGCTGCCGGACGGGCCGATGACGACGACCACCTCGCCCCGGCCCACGCTCAGCTCGATGTCCTTGAGCACATGCAGGGGACCGAAGTGCTTGTTGACTGCCTTCAGTCTGACAAGCGGGTCGGAAGCACTGATCTCCGTCATGGTGAACAAACGTAGGGGGGCAGTGTCGCCACGTCACTATCGGACCGGTACCGAATTAATCACATCCCGGCTGTTCAGGAGGTCTCTCCCGGGTCGGTCCGCACGTCCGGCCCAGGTGATGGCGCACGTGACGCCGGTCGGTTCGACCTCGTCGCCCCGGACAACAGGTGCTGACAAAGACGGATCTGTTCCGTCACGAGCCGCCCCGCGGCCTGCCGTACGACGTGGGTGCCTGGCTGAGGGGGAGGCACGGCACGAACCGTGCTCCGCGGGAGCTGTCCCGGATGGTCAGGGTGCCCCGGTGCGCTTCGGCGATCTCCCGTGCGATCGCCAGCCCCAATCCGGTTCCCCCGGTGTCGCGGTCCCGCGAGGCGTCGAGGCGGGTGAAGCGGTCGAAGACGATCTCCCGCTGCTCCGGGGCGATGCCGGCGCCGTCGTCGAGGACCTCCAGAGCCGCCGCCGGCCCGTCGGCGCGCACACTGACGGCGATCTGCGACGTGGCGTGCCGTTCGGCGTTGTCGAGCAGGTTGACCAGCAGCCGGGTGATCCGCAGCGGGTCGCAGTCGACGAAGACGTTCTGCTGCAGATCCCGCACGATCTCGATCCGATAGGCGCGGCGGTCGAGCTCGTCGCGGACCAGCCGGCCGAGGTCGGTGGGACTGAGATCGAGCGGGGCGCGGGCGTCCAGCCTGGCCAGCGTCAGCAGGTCGGTCACGATCGCCTGGAGCCGGTCCACTCCGGCCAGCGCCCTTTTTACAAGCCTGGGTAATGCCGCGGTACGGGGAGGGGCGGCGAAGCGCCTACCCTGGTAGTGCGATGACTGCGAGCACACAGACTGCGACGACCCAGGGCGGCGAGCGTACGGCCCGGACCTACGAGGTGCGGACCTACGGCTGCCAGATGAACGTGCACGACTCGGAGCGGCTGTCCGGGCTGCTGGAGGACGCGGGATACGTCCGGGCGGCCGAGGGCGAGACGCCGGACGTCGTCGTGTTCAACACCTGCGCCGTGCGGGAGAACGCCGACAACCGGCTCTACGGCAACCTGGGTCACCTGCGCCCGATCAAGATGGCGCGCAAGGGCATGCAGATCGCGGTCGGCGGGTGCCTGGCGCAGAAGGACCAGGGCGAGATCGTCCGCCGCGCCCCCTGGGTGGACGTCGTCTTCGGCACCCACAACATCGGGTCGCTGCCGGTGCTGCTGGAGCGGGCCAGGATCGCCGAAGAGGCCCAGGTCGAGATCAAGGAGTCCCTGGAGACCTTCCCCTCCACGCTGCCGAGCCGGCGGGAGTCGGCCTACGCGGCGTGGGTGGCGATCTCGGTCGGGTGCAACAACACCTGCACGTTCTGCATCGTGCCGTCGCTGCGCGGCAAGGAGAAGGACCGCCGCCCCGGCGACATCCTCAACGAGGTGCGCACCCTCGTCGACCAGGGCGTCCTGGAGATCACCCTGCTCGGCCAGAACGTCAACACCTACGGCGTGGAGTTCGGCGACCGGCTGGCGTTCGGCAAGCTGCTGCGGGCCTGCGGGGAGATCGAGGGCCTGGAGCGGGTCCGGTTCACCTCGCCCCACCCGGCCGCCTTCACCGACGACGTGATCGCCGCCATGGCAGAGACGCCGAACGTGATGCACCAGCTCCACATGCCGCTGCAGTCGGGCTCCGATCGCATCCTCAAGGCCATGCGCCGGTCGTACCGGTCCGAGCGCTTCCTCGGCATCCTCGAACGGGTCCGGGCCGCCATGCCGGACGCCGCGATCTCGACCGACATCATCGTGGGCTTCCCCGGCGAGACCGAGGAGGACTTCCAGCAGACCCTCGACGTCGTACGGCAGGCCAGGTTCGCCAACGCGTTCACGTTCCAGTACTCCATCCGCCCGGGCACCCCGGCCGCGACCATGGAGAACCAGGTACCCAAGGCCGTCGTCCAGGAGCGGTACGAGCGCCTGGTCGCCCTCCAGGAGGAGATCTCCTGGGAGGAGAACAAGAAGCAGGTCGGGCGCGTCCTGGAGGTGCTGATCGCCGAGGGCGAGGGCCGCAAGGACGACGCCACCCACCGCCTGTCGGGCCGCGCGCCCGACAACCGGCTCGTCCACCTCGCCCCCGCCGACGCCCGTCCCGGCGACATGGTCACGGTCGAGGTCACCTACGCCGCGCCGCACCACCTGGTGGCCGACAAGGTCTTGTCCGTACGGCGGACCCGTGCGGGCGACGCGTGGGAGGCGCGGCAGGCCGCCCCGCAGCGGAGCCGCACGGTCAACCTGGGGATGCCCACCATCGGCCGGCCCGCTCCGCTCCCCGCCGAGCCGTCCTGCTCCGCCTCCTAGCCGGGCCCGGCCGGTCGCGGCCCCGCCGTGCGCGGCCGGGCGGCGCCGCGCCCGCCCGCGACGGGCGCTCGTCGTCAGCCGGCGAGGCGGCGCAGGACCTCATAGCAGTAGCTGCGCCGCAGCTCGTCCCGGAAGCGCAGGCAGGGGTCGGAGATCCGGCCCGGCCCGGGGGGATCCTCCGGCAGGGGAGCGCGCCGGATCGAGGGACGCTCGGGCGCCGTCTCGTGCCCCTTGTCGCCCTTCGCAACGCGGGTTTCGCGCGTGGGCCGGGCTGAGGGGGTGGGCGGGACCGCACGCGCGCGCGGTG
>JADGHC010000346.1 GCA_019689655.1 Microbispora sp. | reverse complement strand
GTTGAGGATGCCGCGCAACTCCTCGTTGTCGCCAAGGAAGCTATCGGCCTCATCCACCAGCAGCGTGAGCGGGCGCAGCGCCTCCACCGTGCGGAACACTCCGGAGGCCGAGATGTTGTCGGCTTTCAGCGGCCGGTGGCATGTCGCCCGCAGCACATCCAGCAGCGTGCTTTTGCCGCACCGCTTGACCGGGCTGGTGATGCTTAGGCGCGGCGAGTGCTGGAAGCGGTCATAGACCCAGGTATGCGCGATCCAAAGCGCGGTGCAGTCGGCAGCAGCCGGGCTCATCACCACATGCCGGCCCTCGAGAATGTCCCGACCCCTTTGGGGCCGGCTGGCGATGGCGCTCCCGGCCGCGGCGGCCTGCCCTACCTGCACCCGGCCGCGCTCCTCATGGTCCTGGTGGCAACCGCCTGGTTCCATACGCTGCATGCGGGGGAGCTCGCCGCCGCTGCCCCGGGCATGTTGCCCGGGCTTCCGTCCGACAATCCCGACAGTCCCGACAGTGACATCCAGGCGCCGGCCGCCGGCGCCGGGCGAGATATGGCCGGCATCGAGGCGGAGCCTTGGGGTGATAACAGGGCCACCCATCGCACCGCCGGTACTCCCTCCGAGCAGCGTTTCGTGCAGGAAATCGCCGCGGCAGTCACGCTGATCCTCGCAGCGGACCTGGCCACGAACCTGCCGGCGACGCATCTCCCTCCTGCGGCGCCAGAGGGTGCTGACGCGGCGGAGACGCAGGTCGCCGGGCACGGGTTGCCTGAATTCCTGCCCGCCGCCGGCCCCGATGCGCGCGCCGCCGAGCCGAGCCTGCACCGCAGCCTTGCGGCGCTGCCGGGCGATGTGCTGGCCGGCATGCCAGCCCAAGACGACATCTGGGCCAAGGGTAGCCCGTCACTGCTTGCCTTCGCGGTCAACCACACCGGCCCGACGCGGCCGGCCCTGGCCAGCGCTTCGCCCCCCGACTGGTCCAGCGAGAGCCCGGCCCCTGAGCCGGACATCTGGCAGACGCCGTTCGCGGGCCTGCCTGCCCCTCTCCTCGACGGCGCTGCGTTCGCGGGGGCCGTCCCGCTCGTGAGCCTGCGTTTCACGGATGCGGACCCTGCATCCGAGGAGCCGGCACCGGTCAGCCGCGCCGCAAAGCACTGGATCAAACCGGTCGCCGAACGACTGGGCCCATCGTCTCCTGCGGCCCTGGACGCATTCAATCTGTGGTCCCTGGCAGCGCCGGGTGTCACGCTCACGCCGCTTGACCAGCTGGCGCCGGAGCTTGGGCAGAAGCTTGCCGCACTCACCAGCAGTGCGGGCATCGATCTGACCATCTTCATACCCGGCCAGCAGGGCATTGGTGGCTTTCTGGGCGCGGGAGACGGCGATGATCCTGCCCCCGGGACAGGGGCCATCGGCGATGCCTCCGGGCACGCCTCCTCTGCAGCAGGGGTGCCGTTGGCTCCCGCGGCGCCTCCCTACCCGGATGCGGATGCCAGCGCTCCACTGCTGGTCCCGGCCTCCCCCGCCATTCCCGCGTCCGGGATGCAGGAGGCGGAGGAGGCGATCCTGGCGCAGGCGCTCGCGGAGTTGCAGCGCTTCATGGCGGAGGTGCCCGACTACATCTCCTTCTTCATCGGCAGGACCGTTGTGCTGATCGATTCGGCATCACTGCATGAGCCGGGGGTCAAGCTGTCCCTGGAAAGCATCCATCTGCCGGATGGCAGCGAGTTCGAGCTCATCCGAGCCGTATCCGACCACGTGCTGATCTGACCAGCCAGGGCACCGGCCCCTGCGAATGGCAGGGCCAGGCTGCGCGGACTGATCAGCGCCGCGGCAAGCATGGCGTGCCTCCCGCGCAGGAGACGCCGCCATCATCCCCCCTGCTTGCCGGAGGAGCCACCCGGCCAGCATCGCCGCCGCATGGCCCCAAAAGCCGGCAGCCTGGCGCGCAGCGTGGGTCAGGAGGCAGCCTGCCGCAGCTGCGGCTGATCCTCGATGACGCGCCGTATCGCCCTGGTGAAGGCATCGACCGAGAACGCGGCGGCCCGCCGCCCCGCAGCCTTTCCCATGGTCTCCCGCCGCGCGGCGAAACCAGGCGCCAGGATCTGATATGTCATGTCGGCAAGCTCCTCGAGGGAGGCATAGAGGAAGCCGTCGACGCCATGCATGATGATCTCGCGCGGCCCGCCGGCATTGAATGCCAAGGGGACGCACTCCGCGGACATGGCTTCGGCGATGGTGATGCCAAAATGCTCGGCCTGTCCAGGATCCTGCACGAGGTCCGCCTCGAGCCCGGTGCCGTGCCAGTACACCGCCGCATCGCGATACAACTCCGACAGGGTTTCCTGCGGCACATTGACGTGGAAGACGACGGGCAGGCCGGTGGCCATCTGCTGCAGCTGGTTCAGGTAATCCATGTGTTCCGGCTCTGGTGTTGACGAGCCGGCCAGGTGCAGTTCGACCTCGCCGTCGAGGCGCTCCAGGAGAATGCGGAACGCGGAAATCAGCAGGTCCTGCCGCTTGCTGTGTCCGCCCCGGAAGAAGCGCCCCACCGAGAGGATCATGTTCTTCTTCCGGCCGGCGCTGCCGGCAAGCCGCGGCACCGGCGGGTAGACCACCTCGATCGGCCGGAACGGCATCTGGTAGGCGCTGAGCGCAGCGAGGACATGGGCTCGCGCATACTCCGAATAGGTAACCACGGTCCGGTACCCGCGGGCGAGGGCCTGCGCGCTGCGGGTGTCCACGTCGGGCAGGTGGAACGGAAACTGGCATAGGAAGATGCTGTTCCGGGCCCGGGCCGGCAGGGGAGGAACGACATGGTTGTACATGACGATCATGAGGTCCGGGTCCGGAGCATGCAGGAACTCCGAAGCGGTCATGAGCCGGAAGCCGGGAAGGCTGATGCCAAGCTCGCGGCAGACATTCAGCAGGCGGAGGCGGCTGTAGGGATGCGGCGTCACGAGCGTCACGGCGTGATCCTCGGCCAGCACCGACGCGGTCGTCAGCAGGAACCGCTCGCCGCCGCCCGGGGTCAGCGCGTAGGGCGTGAACAACACGGCGGTCTTTCGTGGGCGCGCAGCCCCGGGCCGGACCTCGCGGGCCGGGCGGATCCGGAGCTGGTCTGCAACCGCCTGCAGGTCCGCATCGGCGCGGCTTCTCAGATAGGATCCCCAGCGGTGGGTGAACTTGTCACGATTGAGATCCCCGAGCGCCCTGCGCCGCGCTTCGGCCGCTGGATCGTCATTGGCCGAGGCGCCTTCGATGTGGATGACCCTGGCGTCCGGGACAAACAGGGTCTTGCGGCCCAGGGAGCGCAGCTTGAAGCACAGGTCCACGTCCTCGTAGTAGGCCGGCTCGTAGGTCAGATCGAACCCCTGGGCCGCCATGAAGAGATCGCGCGGAACCAGCAGCGCGGCCGCCGAGATGTAGTCGACGACCTTTGGCGACAGGTGCTCCTCGGCCTCCTCCAGGCTCTTGCCCCGGCCGAACCGGACCGGGTAGCCCGCCGCATCAATGGCGCCGCCCGCCTCCTGGACTGTCCCGTCGGGGAACAGGAACAGGGGGCCGGCCGCACCGGCTTCCGCATCGCCGTCCAGGGCGTCGACGAGATGGCGCAGCCAGCCCGGCTGCACGAACGCGTCATTGTTCAGCAGGCATACATACCGGCCCCTGGCGTGTTCGGCGGCGATGTTGTTGGCCTCGCCGAAATACCGGTTCGTGCCGAGGGCCAGCAGCCGGACGCCGCGACCCAGCGCCTCAAGCGAGCGCAGTTCCTGCGGGTCGCTGCCGTTGTCGGCCAGGATGATCTCGTAGCGGACGCCGGTCGTGTTCGCCCAGATCTGCCGCACGCACTCGCGGGTAAGCCGTCCGGCATTCCAGTTGATGATCAGGATCGAGACCTCCGGATCGAGCTCGGTGCACCATTCCTGCGCCGTTGCCAGGACGGCCGGCACAGGGGCGGCCGCAACTCCCGGAATGGCGGGACGCGCTTCCGGCTCCGGAGCGGGCGAGCGAGGCTCCTCGGCGAGCGCCTCCACCGCCCGGACCATGGACCGATAGGTCGCCTCCCAGGTCCTGCGCCGATGCTCGCGGGCGATCCGCGCCTCGGCCGCTCGGCGGGCCTCCGGCTCGACGATGGCGCGGCGGAGCGCAGCATACGCCGCCTCCTCGTCATGGGGGGTGAAGTACCAGGGCAGGTCACCGGCATGCTCCCGGATCACCGCCAGGTCGGATGCGATGCAGAGCTTGCCCTGCTCGAGGCTCTCGGCCACGGGCAGCCCGTAGCCTTCGCTGAGTGACGGGAACACGGTGAACAGGCAGTTCTGATACAGGCCGGCGAGCTCGGCATCGCCGACCTTGTCCAGAACAACGATGGCCGAGGTCTCGAACAGGGGCGCCAGATCCGGGGACGAGCTGGCGATCTGCAGATCATCCCGTCCCACCAGGACGAGCTGCGGCACCCTGGACATGCCGAGCTCGTCGATGAGGCGACGCCACAGCCGGCACAGCAGCGCCTGGTTCTTCCTGTGATCGATCGTGCCCACGGACAGCACAAAGGAGTCGAGCCTGACCCGGGATGTCGCGATGTTCGTGGCGAGTTGCTCGGCCGGCAGCGGCTGCTGGTGCTCGCTGGACCCGAATTCGACCGGAATGACCGTGGCGGCCACCGGGACTGCCGAGAGCGCCGCCCAGCGCAGCACCTGGTCCTTGATACTCGGGCTGGACACAAACACGGCGCTGGCGAGGGCCAGGACCGTCCTCAGCCATCCGCTGAACATCTCGTGGTGTGCTTCAGAAACGAAGCTGGGATGCTCAATCGGAATAATGTCGTGGACGAACACGCTGAACCGGATGCCCTGTTCCGCCAGGTGCCGGAACAACGCCACGTAGTCCGGCGTCCAGACCACGCCCGTGAAGAGGACATGGTCGCCTGCTTTCGGCGCGAAGGCCGTGACGGGCGGAGCCGGCTCCGGATCCCGTGCCTTCAGGAATTCCTCGGCGGTGCGCGACGCGACGCGTGACGCAAGATACGCCACGGAATCCCGGAGGGAGATTGAGCCCAGGCCACTCGGGTTCCCCGCGAGGGCGCAGGGCACGGCACGTCCAGCACTCTTGTCGCCCAGCGACGCGAAGAAGAGCTCAGCCGTGACCCGGCCCACACCGGTGACGTGGTGATGCGCCGACAACCAGTTGATCGTATCGCCCAGGAAGAACCACAGCCTCGGCTGGCCCGCCAGGAGCGGAGGGGAGGCGATGGGGCTCGGAGCCGGTTCCGGTTGCGGCTCGCCGGGAGCTGGCACCGGTTCGCCGGGGTTGGGCTGCGGCTCGCTGAGAGCTGGCACCGGCTCGATCCTGCCGAAGCGCAGGGTCGCTATGCGCCAGGACCGGCGCAGGGCCCGCACGGCCAGGCGCCACATGGTCGGGTGGCGGGCAACAAACCCATGCAGCCTGCCCATGATAGCCGGATGACGCGCGGCGATTCCCCGCAGCGGCGCGGTCACTCGCCAACTGGCCGACTGGAGAACCGCGTTGTAACGCAGCTCGGCATGATGAGCCCGCGCGGTGAGCTCGGATATCGTTTGGTGCAGCGCCGCCTGGGCGGCGTGGCTTGCCATGAGCTGCTGGCGTAGCTCCTCCGCCTCGGCCTCGCTGCGCAGCACCTGCTGGCGTAGTTCCTCCGCCTCGGCCTCGCTGTGCCGCAAGCGCTCGCGCAGCTCCTCCGCATGGGCGTTGCCGCTCAGCACCTGCTGGCGCCAGATCTCGGCCTGCTCGCTGAGGTTCAGAAATCTCTGCCGGAGGTCTTCCGCTTCGGCTCTGCTGGATTCGATTTGGGACAATATGGCTTCCACATTGTCCGATTGGACATAGAGGGAGCCGACAGTTCCCGTGAAGGGCGCATCGGACGCGACGGCAATGAGATAGAGGGGGCGCGACAATCCCGTGGAACACTCGAAATGCTGATCGCCGCGGCGCTCGAAGGTCAGGAGGGGCCCAGCACCAGCCGGCGGTGCTTCGGCCATGATGGCGGCCCCCAGGAGCGGCCGCTGCGCGTACATTGATACATGGCGGAATGACCCGGCCAGCAGCGCGCCGAATTCCGACCGGGTCAGCTCCCTGACATGGTAGGGGTTGGGCTGCTGGCCGGCGGGTGAATAAATGTCCCGCTCCGGTGAGCTGACAATGAAGATGCCGCCGGGGCGCAGGACGCGCCGCACCTCGGCCAGGAACAGGTCGTGTTCGTAAAAGTGCTCGATGGTTTCGAAGGAGACGACGGCATCGACACTGGCGTCCGGCAGCTCGATGCGGCGAGCGTCACCCTGTACGAATTTAAGGCCGGGCCTCTCATAGGCCGCGCGCGCATGCGCCACGGCCTCAGCGGAGATCTCGATCCCGACGACACTGCGTGCCGTCTGCGCCAGCAATGCTGCGCCGTACCCTTCGCCGGAGGCGATGTCGAGGACGTCCAGATTGCGGCAGAGTGCTCGCGCGAAAAAATAACGGTGCAAATGCTCGATTTCGACCTGACCAGAAACATCGGTCGTCAGACGTCCGCCAGTCCAAGAAAGTTTAGACTTTGGAATAACACGCGTGAAGAGTTCGCCCATTATGTCCCCCTTGGCGCACTGCCGCTTGTAACCAGGATCGATAGCTGTTCCTTTGTTCATTCGCAACGAATGATGCGCAACCCATCCGGAGACCTCTGCGAAACGCGGGTTGATGGCTTCGATTGCCGCGAAAGGCGTTGCGGAGCGCCGGTTTGCCTTTGTTGACGCTGTCCTTGGCGCCGGGCG
>JADGHC010000345.1 GCA_019689655.1 Microbispora sp. | reverse complement strand
GCCCTCACAGGGCCACGATCGGAAACCGGGCCACTCGGTAGCCTGCGAACCGTGAGCGACAACACTCTGGGCGAGTTCCTCCGGGCCCGCCGCGAGGCCGTCACCCCCGCCGAGGTCGGGCTGCCCGCCGGCGGCCGCCGCCGCACCCCCGGCCTTCGCCGTTCCGAACTGGCCACGCTCGCCGGGATCAGCGTCGAATACCTCACCCGGCTCGAACAGGGACGTGATCGCCACCCCTCGGTGGCCGTGCTCGCCGCCCTCGCCGACGCGTTGCGCCTGTCCGCCGACGACCGCCTCCATCTGCTCCACCACTTCAAGGCCGCCGACGGCGCCCACCGCCTCGTCGGCCCGTGCCAGGGGCCGCCCGTACGGTCGGTCCGTCCCACCGTACGGGCGCTGCTCGACCGGCTCGAACCCTCCCCCGCGGTGGTGGTCAACCGGGTCGGTGACCTGCTTGCCTGGACGGACGGCTACGAACGGCTCGCCGGCCCCCTCGGGGTGCTGGACCACCGGCCGCCCAACCTCGTGCGGTACGTCTTCACCGATCCCCGTGCCAAGGCCGCGTACCCCGAGTGGGATCGCGTCGCCGACGAACGGCTCGCCGCGCTGAAACCGGGTGTTCCCTGCGGGGACCCGCACGTCGAGCACCTCGTCGACGAACTGACCCTCACCGCCGGCGCCCCCTTCACCGAGCGGTTGAAGTCGCCGCCCGGCCCGCCCCGGCGGACCGGTCTCGAACGGCTGGCGCACCCGGACGTGGGCGAGCTACGGCTGTCCTACGAGACCCTCGGCGTGTCCGACGACGACGGCCAGCTCATGATCGTCTATCTCCCCTCCGACGACGTCACCACGGCCAGGCTCGACCGTCTCACCGGACGCCACCCCGGCTCCCTTCGCGCCGTCACCGGCTGAGCGGGTCAGCGGTTCTCGGCCGAGGCCGCGCGGGTCTCGTCCACCCGGTCGAGCCATTCGGCGACGAGCGCGGTGAACAGGCCGATCTGCTCGTGCGGCAGCGCGTGGCCGGCCCGGTCCAGGACGGCGTACGTGGCATGCGGATACCGCTGCACCAGCTCCCAGGCACCGGCGTACCCCACGGTGGCGTCCTGCCGCCCGGCGACGATCAAGGTCGGGCCCTCGTACGTGTCCGAGGCGATGTCGCTCAGCCGCCAGTGTTCGGACATCCGCCCGAGGCCGTCCCAGTCGGCGAGGGGCAGGGCGGGAGCCACGTACGCCCGGAACCGCTCCACGGTCGCAGGTGTCTGCACCACGAAGTAGTCCCGGAACCGGTCCTGCTCGGCCGGGTCAGCGCGTCGGCCGCCCCTGCCGAGGCGTGCAGCACCTCGTGCGCGGGCACGTCGCGCGTCTCCTCGCCGAGGGGACAGATCAGCGCCAGTCCGGCGACCCGATCCGGACGCCGGGCCGCGACGCCTCGGGCCAGATAGCCGCCGAAGGAGTGGCCGACGACGGCGAACTTCTCCTCGCCGGCGACGGCGTCGATCAGGCCGAGCACGAGATCGAGAACATCGTCGGTGCCGCGGCACCAGTCCGGCACCGGCGTACGCCCCATACCGGGCAGGTCCGGGTAGACGCGCCGATAGCCCGGCCGGTCATGGAAGACCGGCTCCAGTGCGCCGGCCATCTCGCGATGGTCCACCCCGGCGCCGTGCAACGCCACCACGGGGGTTCCGCTGCCGTGCTCGACGTAATGCACGGCTACGCCGCCGACGTCCGCCTCCATCGCCCCAACATAACCGGAATCCCCCGGGTGTGCCCGGCTGTCACGAAATCGCCCGGGAGGCGAGCCATTGCTCGCGGGTGATCGCGTACTCGACCTCGCCGAGCTCGGTGCCGGGGAGCGGGTCCTCGAAGTCCATATGGAACGTACGCACATACTCCATGCCGATCGACTTCATCGTCGCGCGGGAGGCGGTGTTGACCGCCATGGTCTCGGCGAAGACGCGGGTCAGTCCGAGGTCTTCGAATCCGTGACGGAGGAGCTCGCGGGCGCCCTCACTGGCCAGGCCCTGCCGCCAGTAGCGACGCAGGAGCCGGTAGCCGAGCTCGGCCTGGCCTTCGACCGGCCCCTGGTCGGCGCGCTTCGGCGGCTGCAGGATCCACCAGCCGACGAAACTCCCGTCCACGAATCCGACCCAGAAGCCGAGCCCGGGCACCCGCTCCGCCGCGGCGAGCCGCTGACGATGGGAGGTCTCCACTTCCGCACGGGTACGCGCCCGGCCGGTGAGGTAACGCATGACCTCGGGATCGGAGTCCAGCTCGACTTCGTATTCGAGGTGTTCGTCGGACAGCGGGACAAGCGTGATGCGGTCGGTGGACAACGTCGCCTGAGACATGCGACGCATTTTTGCCTTCCGTTCCGCCCGCCGGCCATCGAATTTCCGTCCCACCGGATCGATCCCCGTACGGCATCCGCGTGGCCGGGTGAAACCAGGGCGCTCAGGGCGACACGTCCTTTTGGGCATGGCGGTCCGCCACCGAAGCCGGGGGCGCAACCTTGGGCGTACGCAGGACCGTCAGCGTGACCACGACCCCGGCCAGCAGGAGCGCGGCGGACACCACGAAGGAGAAGTGATATCCGGTGGTGAGCGCGGCCTTCTCCGCCTCACCGGAGGCGATCAGCCGCTCGCTGCGCGCCGCGGCCAGGGTGGCCAACGTGGCCAGGCCGATGGCGCCGCCCACCTGCTGTGTGGTGTTCACCAGGCCGGAGGCCAGGCCGGCGTCCCGCGGCTGGGCGCCCGACATGGCCAGCCCGATCGCCGCGGGCATCATCAGGCCGGAGCCCACGCCCATCAGCAGCATGACCGGCAGGAGATCGACCGCGTACGTGCCGTCGACCGGCGCGCGGGCCAGCAGCAGGAGCCCGGCGGCGACCAGCACCAGCCCGGCGGCCAGCACGTTGCGCGGCCCGAACTTGGGGATCACCCGGGGGGAGACGCCGAGCGACATCACGGCGATCAGCACGGGACCGGGCAGGAACGCCAGGCTGGTCTGCACGGCGCTGTAGCCGAGCACGCGCTGCATGTACAGCGCCCCGAGGAACTGGAAGGCGAACAGCCCTGCCACCAGCAGCAGCATGACGATGTTGGCGCCGGTGAGCAGGCGCGAGCGGAAGATACCCAGGCGCAGCAGCGGCTGCCGGGCCTTGAGCTGGCGCAGCGCGAATCCGGTCAGCAGCACGGCGGACAGCGCGCCGAAGCCGAGCGTACGCGGCGTGCCCCAGCCGATCTCGGCCGCCAGGACGATCGTGTAGACCAGCAGCGAGACGCCGGCGGTGACCAGCACCGCGCCGATGATGTCGGCGCCCTCGCGCAGCCCCGCCCCGGCGTCGCGTGCCACGACGGGTACGGCCAGCAGCAGGGTGACCACCCCGATGGGGACGTTGACGAAGAAGACCCACGGCCAGCCGACGCCGGTGGTGAGCGCGCCGCCCGCGATCACCCCGATCGACGCGCCGCCGGCCTGCACGAAGCTGTAGACGCCGATGGCTTTGGCCTGCTCGGCGGGCTCGGGGAACATCGTGACGACCATGCCGAGCACCACGGCGGACGCGGCCGCTCCGCCGACGCCCTGCGCGAACCGGGCGCCGATCAGCAGCGCCGGGCTGCCGGCCAGGCCGCACAGCAGCGACGCGAGCGTGAAGAACGCCAGGCCCGCGACGAACACGTTCTTGCGGCCGGCGAGGTCGCCGAGCCGGCCGAACAGCAACAGCAGGCCGCCGAAGGTGATCAGGTAGGAGTTGACGACCCAGGCCAGATCGGCGGTCGCGAAGCCGAGATCGTCCTGGATCGCCGGCAGCGCCACCGTCACGACGCTGGAGTCGAGCACGATCATGAACGCGCCGACGCAGAGGACGGCGAGTGCCAGCCATCTCGACTTGGGCACAGCAGGGGCCGCCGAGGATGCGGGAACGGTCATAGTCACGGATTCCTTCGATGGAATCGGCCAACGAACGACGGAGATCCCACGGATCACCGTTTGTTACAGAGGACATGATGTGTGACCATTGGCCGCGGCAGAAGGAGGCACTTTCATGTCACAGGGGAACACGAGTGTGTCCTCCCTGGTCAGCGGCTCGGGCGTGCACGAAGAGACGGCGTGCACGGTCCTTCAGGTGCTCGAACGGGTCAGCGGCAAATGGAGCATCGGCATCCTGCTGGCCGCGATGGACGGCCCGGTGCGCTTCACCGAGCTGGAGCGCAGGGTCAAGGGCATCAGCCGGCGCATGCTGACCCTGACCCTGCGCAACCTGGAGCGCGACGGGCTGCTCGTCCGCACCGTGTATCCCACGGTGCCGCCCAAGGTCGAGTACGAGGTCACCGACATGGCCAGGGAGCTGTACGACTCGCTGCAGGCGCTCACCGCCTGGGCCGAGCGGCATCTGGAGTCCATCGCCGAGTCCCGCAGGCGCTACGACGCCGCGGCACAGTGACGCCACTCGATCGGGACCCGCAGACCACCGGCCGGCACGGCTGACTTCACCGTGCTCGGCTCGGTCGATGATGCGCGACACGTTCGCCGGCGCCTAGCGGATGCTGTGCTCCTCGGTTGCGTCTTCCGTCATGCCACCAGTTCACCAGTCCCGGACGGCGCGGCGCCGGGAACGCGGACCCCTCGCGCCCGCATGCCCGGCCCGCCGCCGGTCGGCTCGGTGCACGCCCGGCTCCCGCCTTCTGGGACCGGAAAAAAGGCGGGAGCCGAGGCGGCCTGCGGACGCGGGCTCAGGTCGTGCCGGGGCGGGTAGGGGGGAAACCATGCCTCCGGGCGGCGACCACCACGGCCAGCACCGGCAGCAGCAGCGCGAGAACGCTCCAAGGGAACGACGTGGGGCCGAAGGCTTCCAGGAGGATGCCGCCGACGGCGCCCCCACCGGCCATGAACGAGTTCCAGGTGGTGACCAGCAGGGCCTGTCCCCGGGCGCCGCCGGCGTCGGTGACCGCGGTCTGCAGCAAGGTGGCGACGCCGCCCCAGCCCAGCCCCCACAGCACCATCGCCAGGTAGACCACCACGCCGCTGCCGGCCGGCACCGTCAGCAGGCCGGCGGCCACGATGAACAGCACGGCGCCGGCGATGGTCAGGTGGCGCAGCCGGCGGTCGATCCAGGCGCCGGTGATGAAGATGCTCACCATGGAGGCGATGCCGAAGACGAGGAGCACGATGTCGCGCTCGCTCCCCATTCGGTACTCGTCGAGGAACGTGGCGATGTAGGTGTAGAGGATGTTGTGGGCCAGCACGTAGGCCGCGACCACGAACAGCACCGCCACCACCCCGGGCAGGCGTAACGCCCGCAGCACCGGCTCCCGGCGTCCCCGCGGCCGGCCGGGGAAGTCCGGCACCGAGATGAAGATCCACCCGAGTAGGACCACCGAGACCAGCGTGACCAGCCCGAACGTCAGCCGCCAGCCGAACATCGCGCCCAGGAACGTGCCCAGGGGGATTCCCAGGGACAGGGCGAGCGGGATGCCCGCCATGGTGATGGCGATCGCCCGGCCCTGCAGGTGGACGGGGGCCAGCCGGCGGGCGTACCCGACCAGCTCGGCCCAGATCACCGCGGCGGCCACCCCGGCGACCAGCCGGAACGCCATGGTCAGCGGGTAGCTGGAGGAGACCGCGGTGACGGTGTTGGCGACCGCGAACGCCGCCACCGCCGTCAGCAGCAGCCGTCTGCGCGACCACGTGGCCGTCAGCGCGGCCCCGGGGATCGCGGACAGACCGGTGGCGATCGCGTAGATCGTCAGCGACTGCCCCATGGCGGACTCGCCGACCGACAGGTCGCGGGCCATCTCGGGCAGCACTCCCGCGGGCAGCGCCTCGGTCAGGATGCCCATGAACGCGGCCGTGCACAGGGCCAGCAGCGGCGACATGGGCAGTTTGCGGACCTCTGCCCCTGACGAAGAATTGATCGGCGATTCTGTGCGGAAAGTCGACATGGCGGAATCCTCAAACCTTCACATCAATGTGAATGTCAAGGGCTCGATAGGAGGTGAGTGGCGTGCGCATCGGTGAGCTGGCCGAGCGCACCGGCACGTCCCGCCGGTTGCTGCGCTACTACGAAGAGCAGGGGTTGCTCTCCCCCGCCCGCTCTCCCAACGGCTACCGCGAGTACAGCGAGGCGATGGTGGACCGGGTCCTGCAGATCAGAGGGCTGCTCGAGGCGGGTCTGCCGACCCGGATCGTGAAGCGGATCCTGCCGTGCATCAGCAAGCCCCGCACCATTCACTTTTCCGACGCCACGCCGGAGACCATCGCCATGTTGGAGCGGGAGCGCGAACGGCTGACCAAGCGCATCGACTGCCTCACCCGCAGCCGGGACGCCCTCTCCGGCTACCTCGACGCCCTGCTCGCCGCCCGCCGCGCCGCTCAGGAGGCGGCCCTCACCGCTGCCGGCACCGCTCCCGCCGCGACCGTCTCCGCGGAGGCCTAGCGGTCCCGCCGGCAAGGCTCGGGTCGCGTCGGCCGGTCAGTGCGCCTTGACCGGCTCGGCGTACCGGGCCGCGTTCGACAAAACGGCATCGTGGGAGAGCACGTCGATGGTCACCCGGGTGGCGATCCGGGACGTCGCGTCAGCCGTACAGCATGGGCAGGTCGACCAGGAGGATACGGGGATCGCGGGCGGCGGCCTCGGTGAGCGCGGCGTCGAACCCGGCGCCGCCGTAGAGGGCGAGCACGGTGTCGCGGGTGTCGAGCCCGCGTGCGTGCAGCCGCTCCCTGGCCTGCTCCAGGCGCTTCAGGTGGCCTATGTTCATGACCTCAGACCACTTGGCCTCGCCCACGGACGGGAGCCGGCC
>JADGHC010000344.1 GCA_019689655.1 Microbispora sp. | reverse complement strand
CACCTCCCGTGACCTGCTGCTCGAACTGGTCGGCACCACCCCCGGCCCGGCGAGTGCGGGCCTCCCCCCTGCGGAGCCGCGCCAGGGGGTCATGGCCCCGCCGTACGATCCCGGCGAGTCGACGTCGCCGCAGGCGGATCCGGGCGGGAAGCCCGGGGCGGCCGACACCGTTCCGGCACGGGGCCGTGGATCGCGCACCCGTGTCCTGGCCGGGGCGGGCACGGCCGTGGCGGCTCTCGGGATCACCGCGGCGCTGCTGGTCCCGCGCCTGGCCCCGGCGTCCGGCGGCCCGTCGCCCACGCGCTCACCGAGCGCGGCCGCCGCGAGCACGTACGCGGCGGACCCGACGCCGGGCGGCTACGGGCCCGGCGACACGAGCGGGACCACCCCTTCGATCGGACCCGCACCCAACGGCGTTCCCCAGGCGTTCGCGGGCAAGTGGCGGGGGCACATCGTCCCCGCCTACGGCCTCACCAGCGAGTACGACATCGAGATCGAGTTGAAGTCCGGCAAGCCGACCGGCACGTGGAAAGAGCCGGCGAACTCGTGCGAGGGCACGCTGCGGCTGACCGGGGCCTCCGGCTCCGCGCTCGTCTTCCGGCTGGAGGACGTGCCGGGGTGCGTCCCCGGCGACGTCGTGCTCACCCCCAAGGGCGACGCCCTCGCCTACCGCCACACCGACGACCTCAGGTTGTTCGCCTACGAGGGCACCCTCACCAAGAAGTCCTGAGCGCCGGGCCCGGCCGGTTCGCGGCTGCGCCACGAGGGTGGTGTCCCGCCCGGTTCGCGACTGCCATGAGGGTGGTGCCGGCCTCATCCGGCGAGCACCGCGCACGGCGTGGCCTGCGACGCCGAGGTCCGCGCCCGGATGGCCCCCGCCGGGCACGACCAGGTGCGCACCGTGCACGGCTATGTGTTCCAGCACCTGCTCACTGGTCCCGTACGGGTCTCCGACCTGGCCGGGCTGCTCGGCATGACCCCGCAGGGCGCCTCGAAGGTGGCGGCCGAGATGGAGCGCATCGGTTACGTGGCACGCCGGACGGACCCCGGGGAACAGCGGGCACGGATGATCGAGCTGACCCTGTACGGCAGGGCCGCGGTGGAGGCCGGCCGCGCAGCCCGCGAGGCCGTGTCCGCCCGGATGCTCGGCCTTCTCGACGCACCCGAGGAGTTCCTGGCCTCCCTCAACCGGCTCGGCGAGGGGACCGGTGCGCTGCGCGACATCCTCGCCCGCCGGCTGCGTCCCTGATCAGGCGAACCCTGAGACCCGCCTCAGTCGAGGTTGTTGCGCTGCCGGACGAGGTTCGCGATTGCCAGGATCTTGGGGCGGCCGGTGGCTTTGAACGACAGTCCGTGACGGAAGATCTCAGGAATCCAGTACTGGTCTTCCTCCCGGAACACGACGCCGTTGGCGGCGAGGAGCTCGAGATCCTCACCCGAGAGGCCGACGATTTCGGGGCTGAAGGGAATCTTCTTTTTCTCCGCGCTGAGACCGTCCAGCCGCTTGAGGAGCTCTCCGACCTGCGGGCTCTCCGCCCCGATCGCCTCGATCTTCTGCCTGCTGCACTTGACCAAGGCGTTCCTCATGGCGGAGGGCGTCAGCAACCGGTCCGTCCAGCGATTGTCGTCCCTGGAGATGTCCGCGGACTCGGCGATGAAGATGACGATGTCGCGCGCCTGGATCTGCCCGTTGAAATCCGAAAGCGCGGCGAGGAACCATCCGTCCGACCTCGCCTCGCGCGAGCGAGGCGAACCCATCTTCTCGCCCCAGACAGGAGTGAGCTGGCGGCTCAAATCCTTGTCCGTCGCCTTGGCCACGTCCTCGGATGACAGACCGGGAATACTTTCGGAGCGCTGCGCGATCCACAGAGCGAGTCGCAGCGCCTCCGCCGGGTTCCATTTGAGCTCGTACTCGCCGTACCGGGCGAGGAACTGGTTGTAGTTCTGGCGCACGGCCGCCTGAATGAGGTCCCGGCGTACGAAGATCACCAGGCCGAGCGGGCGCCCTCGCAGGCTGCGCAGCCAGTCCAGGCAGTCCACCATGAGAACCCTGAGCGCCTGTCGCTGAGCCTCACTTCGCGCGAAGTCCTGCAGCAGGTCTTCGAGGCCGTCGATGAGGAAGATCCGTGACTCGGCACGCGCGAAGTCGGCCAGCTTCTGCTCGACGTCGGAGGGCCCTGCGTCGATCCCGACGGCTCGCGCCATGCAGGTGAGCCAGACTCGGCGCCACTCGGCGTCGGAGAGCTGCGCACGCAGCGCCCGGTCGATGACGTCACGCAACTCGAGCTGACTCGCCGGGTCCGCCTCCGATGAGATGCAGGCGTCCCGCTGGATATCGCGTATCCGTTGCTGGGTGTCGTCCTTGAGGTTTTTGGAGATGAAGACCGGGGCCAGCAGCGCCTGTAGCGCGACGTCCGGTACGCCCACATCGGCGGCGTAACCCCGCCAGGTGCGACGCAAGCACATCTGAATCTGGGTGAACGTCTTGCCGGATCCTTTGGCGCCCGCCACCACGCACAGGGGAGGCTCGGTGCGGTGCGAGGTCAGCAGGTTCCGGAGCGACTCCGTCGCCAGGAACTCGGTGGCGTCGGCGGTCTCTGCGTACGCAAGCCTGCGGGCGAAGTCCCCGAGGCGTCCCCGGAGTTCGGCCAGCTCATTCGTGCCGGAGCCGGACACAGACGAATCCGGCCGCGGCGGGTATGCCGTCTCCTCCGGCCGGCTCAGTTCGTCCGCGAGTGGCGCCAGCGTCTGAGTGAGTCGCTGACGGTGTACCAGCTCGACGACGGCCTCCCACGACGAGGGCAGCGCAAGGAGACGATCCTGGAACACGCTGAGTATCGGCTCGAGTGTGACGTCCCCGTCGACGACCCGGTCCTCGCCCCCCTGGGGGCCCGGCTCAAGTGTCGTGGCGATCACATCACGCAGCACCGCCGCGGCTTCGACGGCGAGTTCGGCATGCCCCTGCGGGTGAAACTGAGTGATGACCGCCGCACTCGCCGGATCCTCCGGACGTGAGGGCGCCCTCCTGCCGAGTTCCCGGATGATGCGGGCAGTGCCGAACAGTGATTGGTCGCTGACCGTGGTGACGAAGATCCTCTGCACGCG
Source organism: Microbispora sp. (assembly GCA_019689655.1). Taxonomy (GTDB): domain Bacteria; phylum Actinomycetota; class Actinomycetes; order Streptosporangiales; family Streptosporangiaceae; genus Microbispora. The sequence continues at coordinate 3,713 of JADGHC010000344.1, read as the reverse complement.
GGGGTCCAGGAGCACCGGGGCCGACAGCTCACTGCCACCGGCCCGCAGGTCGATGAGGACGGCCCGCGCGCCGAGGTGATCAGCCAGTCGAGCCAGGGACTCCGTGAGGTAGTAGATCGACCGCTCGGGGGTCAGCAGATCGGTGGGCTGGATACGTGGTGGCGCGATGTCCTGCAGGGTGCGCCTGGTCGGCATGATGATCACCCTGCCGAGGGCCTGATTCGGCAGGTAGGCCGCGCCGAGGGTCACCGCCTCGTCGGGCCGCCCGTCCTCCGACGAATGCAGCAGCGACAGGAAGTCCTCATAGGCGAAGTCAACCCGCCGGCCGTGCGCCGTGAACATCCACGTGATCCCGGGCGCCTCGAGATCGGCGTCGATCAGGAGCACGCGCTCGCCACGCTGCGCTATGGCCTCGGCGAGAGCGACACCGTGCAGTGTGCGTCCAACGCCGCCCTTGAACGAATGCAGAGCGGCGATCCGCACATTGCCGGGAAACGGACCCTCCGGGGGAGGTAGCGGCTGACCGAGGGAACGGACGATGCGACGCTCGCGCCAACGCGGCTCTCGTCTCGGCAGATCGGGCCGCTCGTGCCGGACCTCGATCGGAAGCATCCTGGTGGACAACCGCCCGGGAACGTCGTCGAGCCGTATCGCGACGACCTCCTCATCGCGCACGATCGAACCGGCGCCGAACCTCTCCCCCAGCCAGGACAGAGCCTCTTCGCGCGAGGCGCTCGGGTCGACGGTCAGCTCGACTCCATCCCAGAACGCGTCGCACTCGTGCAGCCAGTCCGGCCATTGGTTGCGTACGGCGAGATCGGCGAGGTGCGCGTCGACGTCCACCCAGGTGTAAAGACGCTCGGGGACCGATATCTCGTCCGGCACGATCATGCCCCCAATTCTTGCTGACACCAGTCCAGCAGCTCCCGCAACACGGCGAGAGCCTCTTTCTCGTGCTCCCACCGCAGAGAGCGGCCGTACCGCCACGCCTGATGCAGCTCGGCGAACTCCACCTGTCCGTCCGCGTTCCGACTCGCACAGGGCCGCATTCGCCTGCATAGGGAAGAAGGAAGGTTCAGTTCCTTGGCCAGCCGGTGCAGATCGTGATTTCGCAGATGCTCGGGGAGCTGCGCGGTCGACCGCAAACGAAGACGGCCCAAAATGGCCGCTTTCATGCCGCACTCCGCGCCGTAAAAAGTGAGAAGAGCCGCCGGTGAGCCGTCCGGCATCGACAGCGCGGTGTCTCTATGAGTGGCGAAGCTCGCGCGTAGCTGATTCCTGCCGACATCAACGGGCACGAATAGTGATCGTAATACAACAGAACATAGACGGAGATCTTTCGATCGCACTCGGCAAAAGCATCCTCACCTGCCGGCGGCGGCCGCTCGGAGCCGTGGCGGCCCTTGGGGTGCGCGGGAGGAGGTCAGCCGAGCGTGGGGACCAGACGGACGAGGTCGGTGAGGCTGCCGGCGACGAGGTCGGCGCGGGCGGCCTCCGGGCGCTCGGAGTGCAGGTAGCCCCAGGGCCCGCGGCGCAGCAGGGCCGTACGCATCCCGGCGCGCGCGGCCGGCAGGACGTCGTTGTCGAGGCGGTCGCCCACGTACAGGATCTCCCCGGGTTCGCGCCCGCTGACGGCCGCGACCTTGGCGAAGAACGCGGGGTCGGGCTTTTCCACCCCCCAGCCCGCCGAGGTATGGACCCCGTCCACCGGCAGGTCCATCGCGACCAGCGCGTCGTACGCCTGGGGCGGCTGGTTGCCCGCGATGATCAGGTCGTACCCCGCCTCCCGCAGGGCCGCGAGGGCGGGCCGCACGTCCGGGTAGAGGTCGTCGGCGTCGAAGTTCTCGCGCAGCCCCTCCGGGTCCTCCCGTCGCCAGGCCGCCATCTCGGCGTCGAGGTCGATGCCCGGCCTGAGCAGCTCGAACGCATCCCGATGGGTGCGGTCGAGCGCCGCCATGCCGCCGAGGACCCCCATGAAGGTCAGGCGCGGCACACCCAGCCGGTCGGCCCATCGCGACCAGATCCGGGTCTCGTCGATGAGCGTCTCCCCCACGTCGAACACGAGCGCCCGGATCATGAACGCCTTTCCCCTTTCATCCTGATTCCGGCAGCAACTCTACGATGTGCCGTAACATCGCCGAACGTGAGCGAGACTCGGTATGCCCTGAACGGCATGGTGTGCACCGTCGACCATCTGGCCTCCGCGGCGGGCGTCGCCGTGCTCGACAAGGGCGGCAACGCGGTGGACGCGGCCATCGCCGCGAACGCCGTCCTGGCGGTCACCGCACCCCACATGTGCGGCCTCGGCGGCGACTTGTTCGCTCTCGTCCACGACGGAAGCACCGGCGTCGCCGCGCTCAACGCCTCCGGACGGGCGGGCTCGGGCGCAGACCCCGACCGGCTGCGCGCGGAGGGCCTCGACCGGATGCCTCACCTGTACGACATCCGCTCGGTCCCCGTGCCCGGATGCGTCGACGGCTGGCTGGCGCTGCACGAGCGGTACGCCCGCCTGCCGCTCGCCGGCCTGCTGGCCCCCGCGATCCGCCTCGCGACCCGGGGCTTCCCCGCCTCGCCGCTGCTCGGCCCGGGAGGGGAGTTCATCGGCTCGCTGCCCGGAGCGGCGGATTTCGCCGCCGCCCGCCGGGCCGGGGACGTGATCCGCAGGCCCGGTGTCGCCAGGACCCTCGCCGCGCTCGGCGAGGGCGGCCGGGCGGCGTTCTACCAGGGCGAGTTCGGCCGGGGACTGCTCAAGCTGGGCGGCGGCGAGTACACCGAGGAGGACCTGGCCCGGCCGAACGCCGACTGGGTCGAGCCGCTGAGCATCGAGGCGTTCGGGCACCGGATCTGGACCGTTCCGCCGAACTCCCAGGGCTACCTGCTCCTGCTCTCCCTGGAGATCCTCGCCGGGCTGGACCTGCCCGACGACCCCGCCGACCCCCGCTGGGCCCACCTGCTGGTGGAGTCGGCCAGGGCGGCAGGGTACGACCGGCTCGACGTCCTGCACGAGTCGGCCGTGGCCCCGCTCGGCACGGGCGCCGCACGCCGCGCGCTGGTCGATCCCGAGCGGCGCTCCCCGCTGCCCGACGCCCCCACCGGGCCGGGTGACACGACGTACCTGTGCGTGGTCGACGGGGACGGCATGGGCGTCTCGCTCATCCAGTCGAACGCCGCGGGCTTCGGTAGCCTGATCTTCGAGCCCGGCACCGGGATCAACCTGCACAACCGGGGCATCGGTTTCTCGCTCACGCCCGGCCATCCCGCGGAGTACGGCCCGCGCCGCCGGCCGCCCCACACGCTGTGCCCGGCGCTGATCACCCGGCCGGACGGGACGTTGCGCACCGTGCTCGGCACGATGGGCGGCGACGCGCAGCCGCAGATCCTGCTGCAGCTCGTCACCCGTCTGCTCGTGCACGAGCAGACGCCCGGCGAGGTGATCCGCGCGGCCCGCTGGACCCTCGGCAGCGGCACCGGCTTCGACACCTGGCGGTCCGCTCCGGTGGTCGAGGTCGAGGAGGGCGCGCCGTGGGCGGACGGCCTGCGCGAGCGCGGCCACACCGTCGAGACGGTGGCATGGGGCTCCGGCTTCGGCCACGCCCACCTGATCGACCTGCTGCCGTCGGGGGTGCTCGCCGGCGCGGCCGATCCCCGCGCCCTGATCGGCGCCGCCCTGGGCCGCTGAGCCCCGCCTCCCAACCCCCTGCTTGGGACGACCG
>JADGHC010000343.1 GCA_019689655.1 Microbispora sp. | reverse complement strand
TTGTCGCGGGGGAGCGGCTATGTGTATAAGACACAGGGGTGGGGGAGCAGGTCGTCGCGCGGATCGGGGCCCGTGGGGGCGTAGGCCGAGGTGGAGTAGGCCACGCCGCCGCCGGGGTGGCGCCAGTCGCCGGTGACGCCCGGGATGCAGGCGATCACCCGCATCGCGGCCCCGCCGCCCGCGTGCCGCTGGATGCCCATGGTGGCCCGGATGCCGGTCGGCCGGGTGTGCGCGAGCCGTACGCCGAGGGCGCGGATGCGTTCCTCCGGAAGCCCGGTGATCTCCGCCACCAAAGACGGGGGATACTTGCGGATCTCGGCCTCGAACTCGTCCCAGCCGGTCGTGTGCCGCTCGATGTACTCGCGGTCCTCGGCGCCCTCCTCCAGCACGACGTGCAGCAGGCCGAGGGCGAGCGCGGCGTCCGTGCCCGGCCGGATCGGCAGGTGCTCGTCCGCCTGGTCGGCCGTACGCGTGCGGATGGGGTCGATCGCCACGACGTACGCCCCGCCGGCCCGGGCGTCCTGGATGAACTTCCACAGGTGGTGCCCGCTGGTCAGGGTGTTGGTGCCCCACAGCAGGATGAGCCGCGACAGGGCGAACGTCTCCGGGTCCATGCCGCCGGGGGTCCCGTTGACGTACCGCAGCCCCTCGTTGCCGGCCCGCGCGCAGATGTTGAGGTCGTGCCGCGACGCGCCGAGTGCGTTCCAGAACCGCCGCCCGGCCTGGCCCGACTCCCCCTGCACATAGCCGAGCGTCCCGGTGCCCTGGTAGGGCCAGATCGCCTCGCCGCCGTGCTCCTCGACGATCGCCGTCAGCTTGGCGGCGATCTCCGACAACGCCTGGTCGAGGCTGATCCGCTCGAACCGGCCGGACCCCTTCGGCCCGACCCTCTTCAACGGGTGGAGGATGCGCTCGGGCGAGCGCACCTGCTCCAGGTAGCGGTTGACCTTCACGCACAGGGCTCCGCGCGTGTAGGGATGGTCGCGGTTGCCGCGCAGCCCGACGGCCTCGCCGTCGCGTACGGTGACCACCCACGAGCAGGTGTCGGGGCAGTCGAGCGGGCAGGCACCGAGGACGGGAAGCGTCGTGCTCATGACATCGACGTTAGCGCGCCGTCCCCGGCCGGTCTCTACCGGATTTCCGCCACGTACGCGATGTTCGCCACGTCTCCGGGATCGGTGCTCGGCGCCTCGGCGAACCACGCGTCCAGGATCTCCTTCAGCATCTGCTCGGAAGTGAGGCGGAGGCTGAGCGCGAGCACGTTGGCGTCGTTCCACTTGCGGGCGCCCGCGGCGGTGGCGGCGTCGATGCACAGCGCCGCCCGCACGCCCGCTACCTTGTTGGCCGCGATGGACGCCCCGGTCCCGGTCCAGCAGCAGACCACGGCCTGGTCCGATCTGCCCTCCGCGACGTCCCTCGCGGCGGCCGAGCAGCACCATGCCCAATCGGCCCGGTCACCCGGGGCCAGCGCTCCATAGAGTGTGACTGAATGGCCGCGCCGTTCCACCTCGGCCGCAAGCACCGACGCGATTCCGTCGAGGCTGTCCGAGGCCAGGGAAATACGCATAACGTCAATTGTGGATACCGAGTGCGTAGATCGCACAGAATCGCTGGTAGGTGAGAGGCATCAAGGAGCAAACGCTGGACCCTCCTGGCCAAGGAGCCGTCCTCGTCGTCGAGCCCCTGCTGCCGCAGCGGATCCGCCGGCCCTCCGACGCCCTGCGGTTCCTGCTCACGCTGCTGGCCCTCGGCGCCGTTGTGCTGATGGCTCTGGCCCTGCAGCGCACCTTGAACGGACTGGAGACCGACGTCCAGGCGGGCACCGGCCGAGCCCCCGAGGTGCTGTCGGCCGCGGCCGGGCTGCTGGGCGGCGTCTCCGTGCTGATCGTCCCCGTCGCGTTCGCGGTCGAGCGGGTCTTCCACCGCGACGGCATGCGCGTCACCCAGGGGCTGATCGCCGCGATCTTGGCCCTGCTGGTGTCGTACGCGCTGGACGAATGGCTGGTCCGGGCGGGCCCGGCCGACCTGGTGCAGTTGCTCACCGGCGGCAGGGAGGTCGAGCCGCTCAACACCGTGCTCACGCCCGCGATCGCGTACGCCACGGCCGTACGGATGGGCCGGCGGCCGAACTGGCGGGCGCTCATCTGGGTCGCGCTCGCCCTGGACGTGTTCGCGCTGTTCACCGCCACCAAGGTCACCGCCCTCGGCGTGATCCTCACGTACGTCGTCGGCCTCGCCGTCGGGTTCGGCACGCTGTACGGCATCGGCAGCGCGAACACCAGGCCGCCCGGCAGCGCCGTGCTGGCCGCGCTGCGCAAGCTCGGCTACACGCCGGTGAGCGCCAGGCGGGTGGAGGACGACAGCTCGGGCAGCCGCCGCTACCTGGTCGGGCTCCCCGGCGACCGGCGGATCGACGTGACCGTGCTCGACCGGGACCGGCAGGTGGCGGGGGTCATCTACCGGCTGTGGCGGCGTTTCCTGCTCAACAACGAGACCCGGCGCAGGGCCATCCGCTCGCTGCGCGCCGAGCTGGAGCGCGAGGCGCTGATGGCGTACGCCGCCCAGGCGGCCGGGGTTCGGCTGCCGCGGCTGCTCGGCACGAGCGAGGTCGGCACCGAGGCCGCGCTGCTCGTCTACGAGCACGTGGACACCCGCCCGGTGACCGAGCTGTGCGATGACGACTTCGACGACGAGCTGCTGGCGCGGATGTGGGAACAGGTCCGGCTGCTGCACGCGCACCGCCTGGCCCACCGCCACCTCACCGGCGAGAGCATCCACGTCGACGACGACAGGAACGTCTACCTCGTGGACGCCCGCAGCGGCGAGATCGCGGCCGGTGACCTGCTGCTGCGGCTCGACATCGCCCAGCTCCTCGCCTACCTCGGCACCCGTGTGGGCCCCGAGCGTTCCGTACGGTCGGCGGCCAAGGTGCTCGGGGAGGACGCGCTGGTCGGCGCGATGCCGCTGCTCCAGCGGATCGCGCTGAGCCGGGACACCCGGACGGCCGCCCGCCGGGACAAGAACCTCCTGCCCGCCCTCCGCGAGCAGATCATCGCGATGAAGCCGCAGGTCGAGGTCGAGGAGGTGCGGCTCGAACGGTTCCGCCCCCGGACGCTGGTGACCATCATCATCAGCACGATCGCCGCCTACTTCCTGCTCTCCCAGCTCAGCCAGGTCAACCTGATCAGCGTGCTCACCACGGCCAACTGGGCGTGGAGCGGCGTCGCCTTATTCGCCGGCGCCCTCAGCTACGTGGCGGCGGCGATCATCCTGCGCGGCTTCGTGCCCGAGCCGCTGCCGCTCGGCCGTACGATCCTGGCCCAGCTCGCCGCGTCGTTCGTGAAGCTGGTCGCGCCCGCCGCGGTCGGCGGAGTCGCGATCAACACCCGTTACCTGCAGAAGCGGGGCGTCCCGCCGGGCGCGGCGGTGACCAGCGTCGGGGCTTCCCAGCTCATCGGCCTGGCCATGCACATTTCGTTGCTGCTGCTGTTCGGCTACCTCACCGGAACGCAGGCCGCGCCGTCCCTCACCCCGTCCCGTGGCCTGCTCGTGGTGCTGCTCGGCGTCGCGGTGCTCTTCCTGATCGTGCTCGCCGTACGGCCGCTGCGCCGGGTGCTGACCACCCGCCTGCGGGCGATGTTCTCCGGGGTGATCCCGCGGCTGCTCGACGTGGTGCAGACGCCCAAGAAGGTCATGGAGGCGGTGGGCGGGACCCTGCTGCTCACCCTCAGCTTCGTGATCTGCCTCGAGGCGTGCGTGCGGGCCTTCGGCGGCGAGGCCAGCTTCACGGCCGTCGCCGTGGTGTTCCTGGCCGGCAACGCCATCGGCTCGGCCGCTCCGACGCCGGGTGGGCTGGGCGCGGTGGAGTACGCCCTGTCGCTCGGCCTGCAGGTCGCCGGCGTGCCGGGACCGATCGCGACCTCGGCCGTGCTGCTGTTCCGGTTGATGACCTTCTGGCTCCCCGTGCTTCCCGGCTGGGCCTCGTTCGCCTACCTTCAGCGGCAGAACGCCCTCTGATCGCTCGGCGGCCTTATGGGCGACGCCTCGCGGGGCGTCGCTGTTTGCCGGCGAGTATAAGCGGAATAGGCGCTGAGGTGGATTCTCTTTCGGAAGCGATAAAGACGCTATCTGGTCTCGCAGGAGTCGTCGTCGCCGATTGCAAGGACGAACACGAGAGGTGGTGGCTCTACCAGGCGGTCATGGATGATCCGAATCCCTCGACGAGGCAAGCCCTGCAGGCTGCAGTATGTCAGGAGGAGGATGAGAACGTTGCGCTCTCCATCGTTCTGCGCATGTTGGAGAGGGTGCCCAAGAGTGATAGAGCTCTGTGGATAGATGCAATATCAGACGGCGCAAGTCATGAGTACGCTCATGCAAGAGCGGTTGACCTGGAAAATCTGGAAACCCTCCTGCAGAGGGAAGACCCGGTATGCGGGGTGAGGGGGGACTCGTCGTGTTCGATTGAGAGCTGGTCCGATTGGTTGCAGCTGCAGCTTGCCGCAAAGAGCTCCAGCGTAGGTCTGCTGAGACGCCTGGCCGAAGCTGGAAGGACCAAGCGAATCAGGAGATCGGCAGCGGAACGGTTGACGAAAATTCTCCGGTGAATCGCGCCGGGATTCGTGGAGGACCTGAACTCGTGGCATCCGCTATGCGGCCGGGTCGCGCCGCCGATCCGGCGACTTCACTACGACCTTCGTGCCGCACAAGCGGCGGGCCGCGCGTGGACTGCCCGTACGGGCATGCCGTGGAGGCGGAGTCCGCAGCGTGCCGCCCAAGTGTCGTCAGGCTGATTCCGCGGCCTTCCCGCAGGAAGCCGACGCTGTGGTGAAGGCGGTGATTTCGTGATCGCGCTCCAACGGGAACATGGCTCACTGTGTGCCGGAGCACAGACACCAGCGCCATGAGCTCCGATGTCACGAACCTCGGACCCGTCGGCCGGTGGTCACCTTGAGCCGGCGCCCGGACCCACGAGCGTGCGAGCACAAGCGCGTGGCCGGGAGTTTGCGGCCGGGAGTGGTTTGTGGCCGGGGGTTCGAGCGTCGCAGGAGCCGCGATGCGGGCGCGTCGGCCGGTGGCGCACCGCGGCCCGGGGACGCTCAGTCCGGTTAATGCGAGCTGGAAGCGGCCCAGAGGTTGATGCCGCACTCGACCGCGTCCTTGTCGATCGCGTCCAGCTCGTCCTGGGTGAAGTCGAGCCGGTTGATCGCGTCGAGGCTGTCGTCCAGTTGCTCCACGCTGCTCGCGCCGATCAGCACCGATGTCACCCGCGAGTCGCGCAGCGCCCAGGCCAGGGCCATCTGCGCCAGCGACTGACCGCGCTGCCGGGCGATCTCGTTGAGCCGCCGGACGTGGCGCAGGTTCTCCTCCGTCAGCAGGGACGGATCGAGCGACTTGCCCTGGGCCGCCCGCGAGTCCTTCGGGATGCCGTTCAGGTAGCGGTCGGTCAGCATGCCCTGCGCCAGCGGCGAGAACGCGATGCAGCCGACGCCCTCCTCCTCGAGCACGTCGAGCAGCCCGTTCTCGATCCACCGGTTGAGCATCGAGTAGGAGGGCTGGTGGATGAGCAGCGGCGTGCCCATCTCCCGCAGGATCGCCGCCGCCTGGCGGGTCCGCTCCGGGGAGTAGGACGAGATGCCCGCGTAGAGCGCCTTGCCCGAGCGGACCGCGTGGGCGAGCGCCCCCATGGTCTCCTCCAGGGGCGTCTCCGGATCGAAGCGGTGGCTGTAGAAGATGTCGACGTAATCGAGGCCCATCCGCTTCAGCGACTGGTCGAGGCTCGCGAGCAGGTACTTGCGGGATCCCCAGTTGCCGTACGGGCCGGGCCACATGTCGTACCCCGCCTTGGTGGAGATCACCAGCTCGTCGCGGTACCTGGCGAAGTCCTGCTGGTAGATGTGCCCGAAGTTGATCTCCGCGGCGCCGTACGGCGGGCCGTAGTTGTTGGCGAGGTCGAAGTGGGTGACTCCGCGGTCGAAGGCCCGGCGGAGGATGGCCCGCTGGGTCTCGATGGGTTTGTCGTCGCCGAAGTTGTGCCACAACCCGAGCGAGATCGCGGGCAGCCTCAGCCCGCTCCGTCCGGTCCGGTTGTACGGCATGGGCCCGTACCGGCCCTCGGCTGCCACATAGCTCACTCGGTCACTCCAACTCTGTCGAGGATCCAGGAGAGCGTGAACGCCTCCTCGCGCCAGGCGTCGTAACGGCCGCTGCGGCCACCGTGGCCGGCGCCCATCTCGGTCTTCAGCAGGAACGGGCCGCCCTGCGCGGTGTCGCGGAGCCGGGCGATCCACTTGGCCGGCTCGTGGTAGAGCACCCGTGTGTCGTTCAGGCTGGTGGTGGCCAGGATCGGCGGGTACGCCCGGCCGTCGACGTTCTCGTAGGGCGAGTAGGTCTTCATGTACGCGTAGACCTCGGGATCGTGCAGCGGGTCGCCCCACTCGTCCCACTCGGTCACCGTGAGCGGCAGCGACGGGTCGAGGATCGTGTTCAGCGCGTCCACGAACGGAACCTCGGCGACGATCCCCGCGAACTCCTCCGGCGCCAGATTGGCGACCGCGCCCATGAGCAGGCCACCCGCCGAGCCGCCCCTCGCGATGATCTTGTCGGACCAGCCGGTGGCCTTCAGGTGCCGGGCGGACGCCACGAAGTCGGTGAAGCTGTTCTTCTTCCGCGTCAGCTTGCCGTCCTCGTACCACCGGCGGCCCATTTCGCCGCCTCCGCGCACGTGCGCGATCGCGAACACGAACCCCCGGTCCAGCAGCGAGAGCCGGGCCACCGAGAAGTAGGGGTCGATGGACGACTCGTAGCTGCCGTAGCCGTAGAGCAGGGTGGGCG
>JADGHC010000342.1 GCA_019689655.1 Microbispora sp. | reverse complement strand
GGGCGGCTCGGCGGGGGGGGGGGGGTGCCCCCCCCGCCCCCGGGGGGGCGGGGGGCGGGGGCGGCGGCCCCCTCGCCCGCGGACCGTTGCGGTCAGCTTCGGGCCGCCCGTCCGCGGACGATGCCCAGGACCACCGCGAGGAGGGACAAGGCGATGATCATGACCCCGTACGCGGTGGCCGTGGCCGGCAGCCCGAGCGACGAGACCGCGATCCCGGCCGCCAGCGCCGGCACGCTGAAGGCGAGGTAGCTGAGGACGTAGACGGCGGCGAACAGCCCGGCCCGCTCGGCGGGCTCGGCCAGCGACGCGAACGAGCCGAGCGCGCCGAGGAAGGAGCTGCCGAACCCGGAGCCCGCGACGATCGTCCCGGCGAAGAACAGCGGCGTGGAGCCGGCGGCGAGCGCCGCCAGGGTGATGCCGGTGCCGATGGCGAGCACCAGCGACCCGCCCGCCATCACCCGCGCGGCCGGCCAGGCGCGCACGATCAGCGAGGCGACGGCGCCGGCGGCGGCCAGCGCGGTGACGACGAGCCCGCCGACCAGGTGGTCGGAGATCCCCAGCACGCCCGCGGCCAGCGAGCCGCCGAGCGACAGGTAGAGCCCGCCCGTGGCCCAGGTGGCGATCAGCGAGGGGATGGCCGCCGCGAACGCGCCGCGTGCCCGCCGCGGCACGGCCACCTGCGGGCGCAGCGAGGCGAGCGCGTCCCGCCCCCGGCCGGGGCGCGGCGCCACCGGCTCGGGCAGCAGCGTCATCGCGGCCGCCAGCAGCACGAAGACGGCCGTCAGCAGGACGAAGATCGAGGTCGTCGGTGTCGCCGTGTAGCGCACGAACAGGCCGGCGCCGAGCGCTCCCGCGGCCAGCCCGGTGCTCGGCGCGGCGGTGTTCACCAGCGCGCCGAGCCGCGCCCCGGGCTGCAGGTCGACCAGCCCGGCGCTGATCGCGCCCATCGCGAGGCCGGTGGCCAGCCCCTGCACCGTCCTGGCCAGCACCAGCCACCCGACGCCGTCCGCCGCAAGGAACGCCACCATCGCGAGCGCCTCGAGGAGCATGCCCGCGATCAGTACGGGCCGCCGGCCGATGTGGTCGGACAGCTTGCCCACGGTGAGCAGCGCGACCAGCAGGGCCACCGCGTAAATCGCGAACACGCCGGTCAGGACCGCCGCGGAGAACCCCCAGCGCTGCTGGTAGATCACATACAGCGGAGAGGGGACGCTGGCGGCGCCCATGAACGCCAGCCAGGTAGCCGCAAGCAGCCAGAACCCGGCCCTGCGGGAGATCCGCCCGCGCGGGGCGGCCCCGGCCACCGCCGTCGCCGGCGTCCGCGCCCCCGCCGTGCGGACGCCGCCGGTCCCGCCGGATCCGCCTCCGGCGTCATGGCGTCCTGGCGCACGCACGTCCGCAGCCGTCTCCCGGCTGCTTGCGGACACGGCGCAGTCTTCCGAGGTCATCACCATCACGGCACTCCCGTCGTCAACGGTTCGAGGTTTTTCGAACGGTCACAGCGTACGACGGGAGCGCCGACTGTTCAACTATTATCGAACTATGGCTGGATCCCGGGAACTCCCACACCCCGACACCGCGGACTTGGTGCTGACCGACGTGCTGTTCGCACTCAGCGACCCCTCGCGGCTGGCGCTCGTACAGCGGCTCGCGCAGGGCCCGCTCGAAGTGGCGGCATGCAACCAGCCCCACGTGCCGAAATCGACGCTGTCGCACCACCTGAAGACCCTGCGCGAGGCCGGTGTCATCCGCAACGTCCCGCACGGCCGGCAGCGGTATGTGAGCCTGCGCAGGGAGGACCTGGACGAGCGCTTCCCCGGCCTGCTGGACGCCGTGCTCGGCGCGCCCGAGCAGTAAGACGCCCGGGCAGTAAGGCCGGGGAGAGCGTCCGCGCAGGAAGACCGGGGGAATCTGTGCGATCGTGGCGACGCGGCCCCGCCCGCCGCGCCCGGCTTTGGCGGTTTCGGCCAGAGCCTCGCGGAACACCCGCCGCGTAGCCTGGCCATGTGCTGCGTCGGACGACCACGATCGCGGAGATCGACACACCGGCGAGGCTGGCGGAGCTGCTCGACCACCACGACTACCTGGCCGACGAGGGCGTGGCGACCGCCGCCTACCTCGCGCTGAAGATGGGCCGGCCGCTGTTCCTCGAAGGCGAGGCGGGCGTCGGCAAGACCGAGCTGGCCAAGACGCTGGCCGCGATCCTGGACGCGCCGCTGATCAGGCTGCAGTGCCACGAAGGCCTCGACGCGGCGCAGGCCATGTACGACTGGGACTTCCCGCGCCAGCTCCTGCACCTGAAGGCGGCCGAGGCGGCCGGGGTGGCCGACGTCGCGGCGCTGGAAGCCGAGATCTACGACCGGCGGTTCCTCATCGCCAGGCCGCTGCTGCGGGCCCTGGAGACGCAGCCCGCCGTACTGCTCGTGGACGAGATCGACCGGGCCGACGACGAGTTCGAGGCGTTCCTGCTCGAGGTGCTGTCGGACTTCACGATCTCGGTGCCGGAGATCGGGACGATCCGCGCCGAGACTCCGCCGGTCGTCGTCTTGACCTCCAACCGGACCCGCGAGGTGCACGACGCGCTCAAACGGCGCTGCCTCTACCATTGGCTGGAGCACCCGGGGTTCGACCGGGAAGTCGCGATCCTGCGGCGGCGCCTGCCCGGATGCGCCGAGCGGCTCGCCGCGGACGTGGCCCGTACGGCCGGGCGCATGCGTACGGCCGGCCTGCTCAAGCCGCCGGGTATCGCCGAAACCCTCGACTGGACCGAGGCCCTGCTCACGCTCGGCGCGGCGGAGCTCGACCCCGCCCTGGCCGCCGCCACGCTGGGCGCGGTGCTCAAGCACCGGGAGGACCAGGAGACCGTGCGGGCCCTGGGACTGCTCACCCCGGACGGCGGTCATGGCTGACCCGGGCGGCCCCGGCCCGGTCGCGGTCCTCACCGGGTTCGCACGGGCCCTGCGGGCGGCGGGGGTCCCGGCCGACCACCACCGCACCCAGAGCTTCCTCGCCGCGCTCGGCCACCTCGACGCCGCGGACGGGCGCGACGTCTACTGGGCGGGCCGTCTCACGTTGTGCGCCGGGCCCGACGACCTGCCCCGCTACGACCGCTGCTTCGCCGCCTACTTCTCCGCCGCCTTCGCCGCGCCGCGCCGCACGCGCGAGACGGCCGTCTCCGTGACCCGCCCCGTGGCGGCGCCGTACGGCGCGGGGGAGCCGGAAACGGCGGGCGAGCCCGGCGCGTTCCCGGCCACGGCCAGCGAGATCGAGGTGCTGCGGCACCGGGACGTGGCGCGGATGAGCGAGGCCGAGCGGCGGGAGGTGCACCGCCTGCTCGCGCTGCTGCACGGCGCGCGGCAGCGGCGCAGATCGCGGCGCTACCACCCGTCGGCACACGGCGGCGCGCCCGACGCGCGGCGCACGGTCAGGGAGATGCTGCGGCACGGCGGCGAGCCGGCCCGGCTGCGCCGGCGGGTGCGCCGCGAGCGGCCGCTGCGGGTCGTCATGGTCGTGGACGTCAGCGGTTCGATGGCCGCCTACGCCGACACGCTGCTGCGCTTCGCCCACGCGCTGGTGCGCGCCGAGCCCCGGGCCACCGAGGTGTTCAGCGCGGGGACCCGGCTCACCAGGATCACCCCGGCGCTGCGCCACCGCGACCCCGGCTTCGCCATGGACGAGTGTTCGGCGGTCATCCCGGACTGGAGCGGCGGCACCCGGCTGGGGGAGGAGGTGCGGGCGCTGCTGCGCCTGCCCGATCCGCGCGGCGCGATCGTCGTGATCGCCTCCGACGGGTGGGAGCGGGGCCCGGCCGACCTCCTGGCCGCCCAGATGGCCCGGCTGTCCCGGCTCGCCCGCCGCGTCGTGTGGGTGAACCCGCACAAGGGCGACCCGGCGTACCGGCCGCTGACGTCTGGCATCCGCGCGGCCCTGCCGTACGTCACCGACTTCGTCGCCGGGCACAGCCTGGCCGCGTATGAGGACCTGGCCGCGCTGCTGGCCGGCGACCGGCCCGTACGGAAGGGAGGTGCGGATGCGTGACGTGCTGGACCACGTGCTGCGCTGGTGGGAGGAGGGACGGCGGTTCGGCCTCGCGACCGTCGTCGCCACCTTCCGCAGCGCGCCGCGCCCGCCCGGGGCGGCCATGGCCGTCCTCGACGGCGAGGTGGTGGGCAGCGTGTCGGGCGGCTGCGTCGAGGGAGCGGTCTACGAGCTCGCCACGCAGGTCGCCGCCACCGGGACGCCGGTGCTGGAGCGGTACGGCGTGAGCGGCGAGGACGCCTTCGCGGTCGGCCTGACCTGCGGCGGGATCGTCGAGGTGTTCGTGCAGCCGGTCTCCAAGGAGGACTTTCCCGAGCTGGGGGAGCTCGCCGCCGACGTCGCCGGACGGCGGCCGGTCGCGGTGGCCACGATCATCGCGGGCCCCGGCCGCGTGGGGGCGCGCCGCGTGGTCTGGCCGGACCGGGCGGCCGGCTCGCTGGGCCCGTCCCGGCTCGACGACGCGGTGGACGACGACGTGCGCGGGATGCTCGCGCAGGGCCTGACCGGCGTGCGGCGCTATGGTCCCCGGGGCGAGCGGCGGCTGGACGACCTGCGGGTGTTCGTCCAGTCGTTCGCGCCGCCGCCGCGCCTGCTGGTCTTCGGCGCGATCGACTTCGCCGCGGCCGTCGCGCGGATCGGCCGTTTCCTCGGCTATCACGTGGTCGTGTGCGACGCCCGGCCGGTCTTCGCCACGGCCAAGCGGTTCCCCGAGGCCGACGAGGTGGTGGTGGCCTGGCCGCACGACTACCTGGCCACCGCCGAGGTCGACGAGCGCACCGCGATCTGCGTGCTCACCCACGATCCGAAGTTCGACGTGCCGGTGCTCGCGGCGGCCCTGCGCACTCCCGCGGCGTACGTGGGGGCGATGGGGTCGCGGCGCACGCACGCCGACCGGCTCGCGCGGCTGCGCGAGGCCGGGCTGACCGAGGAGGAGCTGGCCCGGCTGAGGTCGCCGATCGGGCTCGACCTCGGGGCGCGCACCCCGGAGGAGACGGCGGTGTCGATCGCGGCCGAGCTGATCCAGCTCCGCTGGGGCGGCAGCGGCAGGCCGCTCACCGAGACGTCGGGGCGCATCCACGGGGACGCGCCGTGACCCCCGGCGGGCGTACGGCGGGCGGTGCGGAGGTCGCCGGACTGCTGCTCGCCGCCGGGGGAGGCAGCCGGTTCGGCGGGCCGAAGGCGCTGGTGGAGTTCGAGGGGGAGCGGCTGGCCGACCGCGGCGTGCGGCTGCTCGCCGAGGGCGGGTGCCGGCCGGTGCTGATCGTGCTCGGGGCGGCGGACGTCCCGGTCGCCGGCGTGGTCGTCGTACGCAATCCCGGCTGGGCGGCCGGTCTGGGCTCGTCGCTGCGGGCCGGGTTGCGCGCGCTGCCGCCGGACGCCCCCGCGGTGGTGATCGCGCTGGCCGACCAGCCGCTGGTGCGGCCCGGGGCGGTGCGCCGGCTGATCGCCGCGTTCGAGGCCGGCGCCCGCGTCGCCGTCGCGACGTACGGCGGGGCGCCCCGCAACCCGGTGCTGATCGCCCGCGAGCACCTGGCGGAGGTCGCCGCGCTCGCCGAGGGCGACGTGGGCGCGCGTGCCTTCCTGCGCGCGCACCCCGAGCTGGTCACGGCCGTGCCCTGCGACGACGTGGGCGATCCCGCGGACGTCGACACCCCCGCCGACCTGCAACGACTCCGATTGGAGTGATTCGCCCGATTCGCCGCTATCTCCGAGCTCGGCGACAATGATCGCAAAAGGATGATCCGGCGGAAGGGGAGCGCGTCATGACGGAGCAGGTGCCGGGAGGATTCGACGTCACGCGGCCCAACGTCGCCCGCATGTACGACTACTACCTGGGCGGCAAGAACCACTTCCCGGCCGACCGGGAGGCGGCCGAGCGGATCATCGAGCTGTCCCAGGGACACGTGCGGGAGGCCGTGCGGGAGAACCGCGCCTTCCTCGGCCGGGCCGTGCGTTACCTGGCGGGAGAATGCGGCGTACGCCGGTTCCTCGACCTCGGCGCGGGACTGCCGACGCAGGGCAACGTCCACGAGATCGCGCTGGAGGCGGCCCCCGACGCGTTCGTGACGTACGTGGACAACGACGCGGTGGTGGCGGCGCACGCGCGGGCCCTGCTGGAAGGCGACCCGCGGGTGCGCTTCCTGGAGGGCGATCTGCGCAAACCCGGGGAGATCGTCGCCGCGGCGAAGGAGGCGGGCTTCCCCTTCGACGGGCCGGTCGCGCTGCTGCTGGTCGCCTGCCTCCACTTCGTGACCGACGAGGAGGACCCGGAGGGGATTCTGGCTGGTTACCGCGACCTGCTCCCCTCCGGCAGCTACATCGTCATCTCGCACGCCTGCTCCGACCCCGTCCCCGAGGCGATGGCCGCGGCGGGCGGCGTGTACGGCAGGGCCAACGCGCCCTTCGAGGCCAGGCCGGCCGCTCGTATCACCGGCTTCTTCGACGGGTTCGAGCTGGTCGAGCCGGGGGTGGTGCCGCTGAACGAGTGGCGGCCGGAGCCCGACGCGCTGCCCCTGAAGGGCGACATCCTGCCGGTGCTCGGTGGCGTCGGCCGTTGTCCCTGACGGCGGTCCCGGCCTGTTCGCCGGGGCCGGCGACGACCCCGCGGTTCTCACTGACCGCCGCTGGTCGTCTGCGGTCACGCGCACTGCCCCGGCCGCCCGGCCGTTCGTGTCACCCTGGCCACCAGGTCGCGGACGCCACCCCCCTCCTTCCCGCGACGCGCACGCCACCCCTTCTTCCCGCCGCTCTGACAGCACCGTGGGGTTGTGCGCGTCGCCCCGCCCACCTTGAC
>JADGHC010000341.1 GCA_019689655.1 Microbispora sp. | reverse complement strand
TCCTTTCCGTGCGCGCCGGGCCCGCGGAAGGCACGCGTGCCCGGATGGGCGCCGCTCAGCCCCCGAGCCCGGGGGAGGGGAGGGAGGCCGACGCCACGGGCCGTACGATCCGGGGACGCTGGACGGCGGGCTTGCCCGCCGGGCGCGACCCGGCGGCCCAGCACGCCACCGCGGTGGCGAGGGCGGCCACCAGCGCGAGCCACGCGATGGCCCGCCCCGCCCGCAGGCCGTACCCGCAGGCGAGCCAGTACAGCGACAGCAGCATCCTGGCCCGGCCCCGCGGGCTGCCGAGCCTGCGCATCTCCATCGCCCCGAAGGCGAAGTCGGCCGCCACCCGCGCGTCGTCCACGCCCTGCCGCAGCCGCTCGTACAGCACCGCCAGACGCGCCGGATCGGGGGCCCGCTCCCCGCCCGGACCGGCGGCGTGCCCGCCCGCCGGCCAGCCCCGCCACAGGTGCTCGTCGGCGATGACCCGGCGCCGGCTCCACCACCGTACGGGAGGCCAGCCCAGGCGCAGCCCGAGCCCGCCGGGAGGCGCGGCGAACTGGCACTCCCGCAGGCGCAGGCCCTCGGGGCGGCGCAGCCCGGCGAGGCCGCACGCGCGCAGGTCGGCCCCGGTCAGCGTGAGCGCGCCCGCGTCGAGACCGTCGAGCGAGGTCACGCGCACCAGGCCGGCGCGGCGGGTGACGGCGGCCGGCCCGGAAAGCGTCGCGTCCCGCAGGTCGAGCTCGGCGTCGGACAGCCGTGCGGCGAGCCGCCCGAGTACGGCCGCCGAGCGCAGCACCACCCGGCACCCGCCGGTCTCGACGTGCAACAGCGCGCAGGCCCGCACGCCCGCGAGCGACAGGCGCCGCGCGACCCGCATCGGGCCGAGATAGGCCGCCCCCTCGAAACGGGCGCCCTGGAACTCGGCGCTCGCCCCGCAGGCCGCGCCGCGGAAGGAGGCGGCCCGGTGGAACCGGGCGCCGCGGAAACAGGCGTCCCCCTCGAACACGGCCGCGTCGAACGTGGTGAACCCGTGAAACTGCGCCTTCAGGAACGAGGCGCGCCGGACCGCCCCGGCCTCCCCGGGCGGCGGGGCGCCGAACCTGGCCGCGCCGAACAGGGCGTCGCCGCGCACCGTCACGTGGTCGAACGTCGCGTGGCCGCACACCCGTGCCTCGTGCAGGGACAGCTCGCGCAGGAACCCGGCCTCCCGGAAGGAGACGTTGCGGAGGAACCGGGCGCCGTAGAACGAGGCGAGACGGTCGAACCTGGCGTGCTCGAAGGTCGCGTCACCGCCGAAGACCACCTCGCCGAAGCGGGCCGGGCCGGTGAAGACCGCGTAGTCGAACCTGGCCCTGCCCAGACGGCGCTCCACATGATCGAGGACCCGCGTGAGCAGGTCCTCCGGAAGCAGGGTGCCGCGCAGGTCGAGGCCCTGACCGGGCGTCAGGCCCCGCAAAAACTCGGCCACCTCGGCCGGAGCGAGGTGCGCCAGGCACCTTCCGTACGGCTCGTGGGCGACGCCGGGGCACCCGGGCCCGGCGACGCACGTTCTCCAGACGACGTCGAGCGGAGAGATCCGCGACCGGGGTGTCATGGCAACGTCATACACGATGTCCGGTCTCGGAACATTAAAACGTGATGGATAGGTAACGGTGTGTATCCATCGCGGATTACGCGGTGGTCATGCGTTTGTCGCCTGTTGTTCGGCAGTGGCTTGCCGTTCATGCGGCCGCCGGCCGTTCAGCGCGCCGCCGGATGCCGGATATATCGGGCGCGGCCGAGCTCGGACTCGTCCGCGTCGGAGCGCCGCCTGCGCAGCACCCGCGCGGCCAGCGCCCCGCCCGTGGCGCAACCCGCGGCCAGCGCCACCACGGCGGCGAACGCCGAGCCGGCGTGGGTGGCCGCCGCGGGCTCCGGCCGCGCGCCGCCGCCCCGCCAGGCGCGCAGCCACATCGCCTCGGCCACCGCGTCGAGGAGATAGGCGGGCCGGATGCGCCCGGTGGGCACGTAAAGGAGGTCGATGGCGAGCAGCGTCGCCGCCGTCGCCATGCCGAGACGGCGCGCGTGCTCGGGGCCGCCGGGAGTGGACGCGGCGCGGATCTGCGTCCATCCGATGCCCACGAGCAGCCCGGCGACGGTGCGCTCCAGCCACCGGTCGGTCTTCGCGCCGAACACCTTCTCGAAGCTGTGCAGGCGCAGCAGCGGCCACAGCCCGCCCACGATATTGAACAGCCCATGCGCGCGGGCAAGGGCCGCCGCGCCCGTGTCGTCCTGGATGGTCATAGGCCGACGATGCCCCACCACAAAACCGGCAAACCGCCCGTGCTTCGGGGCGAGGCCCGTCTCCGCCGCGTACGGCGCCCGCGGCGACGGCCGCCGGAGGACGCCGGAGGACGCCGGAAAGGGCGAGAATCGCATTAACCGAAAACCGATTTCCGGTCGTCACAATCAATATCCACGATTTTGTGCGATGACAGATCGAACAATTCGCCTATATCATCGCCGACCGTGGCTGAAAGCGATCTTTCGAGCCCGTCTCTTGTCGATGACCTGTACTTTGTCCTGCACGACAATGTGACGGGTCATCCGTTGCTCCATTCCCGGCTCACCGCGCTCGCGCTGGCCGGCGCGATCCTGGGCGAACTGATGCTCGCCGAGCGCGTGGCGCTCGACGACACCACGAACCCCGAGCGCCTGTACGCGACCGTCCGGGACATCGACGGCGACCCGCTCACCCGCGGGGTTCTCGGCCATATCATCGCCGAGCCGTACCACCCGGTCGGCACCTGGCTGCTCTTCTTCGCCCGCACGATCTACTCCGACGTCACCGCCAGGATGATCGCCGCCAAGCTGCTCAAGCCTCCGGTCAAGCACCTGTTCAAGCAGCAGCCCGCGGCTCCGGCGGACATGAACAGGGCGGCGTGGCCGCTCGCCCGCCTCAACCTCGCCGTGCAACGGCGCAAGCCGCCCGAGGCCGGGGACTGCGTGCTCCTGGGACTCCTGGCCGCGGCCGGCTGCGCGCAGCGGGTCCTGTCGGAGTACGACCCCCGGTTCGCGGCCGCCGCGACCGCCACGCTCTCCGCCCCCCTGCGGAAACTCATCGCCCAGACCAAGGTCGCCGTCGGCCAGGCGGTGATCAGCCGTCGGTGATCTCCAACCCCCTTCAACACGGAGTTCAGGTGTCTCTCACACAGCAACGACCCGGCGCCGTCAGCGCCGCGCTGGCCGAGGACCGGCTCGGCGTGCCGTCCATCGTGTTCTTCGTCATCTCCGCGGCCGCGCCGCTGATGGTTGTCGCGGGTGTGGTCCCCACGGCGTACACGGTGACGGGCGTCATCGGCGTCCCCTTCGCGTTCTTGCTGCTGGGCGCCATCTTCGCGCTCTTCGCCGTCGGGTACGTGACGATGGCCAGGCACGTGGTGAACGCGGGCGCCTTCTACGCCTACGCCGCCCAGGGACTCGGCCGGACCCAGGGAGTCGCCACCGCCTGGGTGGCGCTGCTGGCCTACAACGCGCTGCAGCTCGGACTGTACGGAATCATCGGATCGGCGACCGAGCCGCTGCTCGTGGACTGGTTCGGCGGTGCGCCCCCGTGGTGGGTGATCGCGCTCGTGGCCTGGGCGCTGACCGGCGTGCTCGGCTGGCTGCGCGTGGACGTCAACGGGAAGATCCTGTCCATCCTGCTGGTCAGCGAGATCGCCATCGTGCTGCTGTTCGACCTCGGCGACGTGGCCCATGCCACCGCGGCCGGCTTCAGCCTGGAGGGCTTCACCCCGGGCGCGCTGTTCGTACCCGGCGTGGGCGCCGCGCTCGCCACCGTCGTCGCGGGATTCTCCGGCGTCGAATCGTCGGTGGTCTTCGCCGAGGAGTCCAAGGACCGCCTCCGCACCGTGCCCATCGCCACCTATCTCGGCATCGCGATCATCGCCCTGCTGTACGCGTTCTCCGCCTGGGCGGAGACGGTGCCGACCGGCCCGGAGGGCATCGTCAAGGCCGCCGCGGACCAGGGGACCGAACTGATCTTCAACCAGGCCGCCGCCCATCTGGGCTCGGCGATCTCGACGATCGGCTCGGTGCTGTTCGTGACCAGCAGCATCGCCTGCATGATCGCCTTCCACAACACCACGGCCCGCTACATCTTCGCCCTGGGCCGGGAGAACGTCCTCCCCTCGATCTTCGGCCGCACCTCGGCCCGCACCGCCGCCCCGATCGCCGGGTCGCTGCTGCAGACGCTGCTCGGGCTCATCGTCATCACGATCTACGCGGTCTCCGGCCTCGACCCGGTCACAAAGATGTTCTTCATCTTCGGCGCCTTCGGCGGCCTCGGGCTGCTGTTGCTGCTCACCATCACCTCGATCTCGGTGATCGTGTTCTTCGCCCGCGACTCCCGGGGGGAGACGACCTGGCGCACGCGCATCGCCCCGGGCCTGGCCACCGTCGCGCTCTGCGTGATCATCGGTCTCACCCTGGGCAACTTCGACACGGTCCTCGGGGTGGAGCCCGACTCGATCCTCCGCTGGATCCTGCCCGGCATCTTCGTCGTCGGGATCGTCCTCGGCCTCGTCTGGGGGCGGGTGCTCAAGTCGATCAGGCCCGAGGTGTACGCCAACATCGGCCTCGGCGCCCAGGCCGTCAACGGAGGGATCAAGTGACCGTCGAGGTAACCCGGCTGACCGACGCCGACGCGGCCGGCGGCCTCATCGCCGACACGTTCCATACCGACGAGATCACCAGCTGGCTGATCCCGCGGGAGGAGGACCGCCTGCCGATCCAGCGGCAGTTCTTCACCATGTGGGCCCGGCACGCGCTGGAGCACGGCGTCATCTACGGCATCCACGAGTCCGGCGAGCTCGCCGGCGTGGCGGTCTGGTTCACCGCGCCGTTCCCCGAGATCCCCGGCGCGCAGGAGGCGATCGCGTCCTTCGCGGGCGACAACGCCGAGCGCTACGGCATCTTGGGGGAACTGACGGACAAGCTCCACCCCCGGGAGCCGCACCACTATCTGGCGTTCATCGCCCTGGAACGGGGCAGGACCGGTCGCGGCCTCGGCACCCGGCTGCTGGAGGAGCACCACCGCAAGCTCGACGCCGAAGGAATCCCCGCCTACCTCGAGGCCAGCAGCGAGGCGAGCCGGCGGCTCTACCTCCGCCACGGCTACGTCGACATGCCCGAACTGCTCCGGCTGCCCGACGGCCCGGTCATGTACCCCATGTGGCGCGAGCCCCGTCCGTCCACACGCTCCGAATAACGGTGCCGGGGGGACGGGCCGCCGCTCAGCCGCCGCCCGTCTCCTCGGCCCGGGTCGACACGTACGCCCCCCGGCCCTCGATCGTGTAGACGAGGCCCTCGCCGCTGAGCACCTCCACCGCGCGGCGTACGTCCTCGGGGGTGACACCGTGCTCGCGCACGAGACTCTCCTCGGAGGGAAGAGGGCGGTCGGGCTCGATCCTCCCGCGCGTTATCTCTTCGCGCAGCATCGCCGCGAGCCGCCGGTACGCCGGGACCGCACTCTCCGGATCGCTGATGCCTGCCACGCCCCACCAGTGCCCGGTCCCGCCCGGTCCAACCCTCGGCGCCCGCCGCTTCCCGCACGCCTCAGCCGCGTACGGGCTCGGTGTGCCGATCGGCCGCGACCCCGGGCCGGGGCGAGCGCAGCGCCGGAGCGGCCAGGGCCACGAACAGCGCGAGAACGGCGGGCACCAGCAGCGCATACGGCAGGGTGACGGCCTCGGCCAGGCCGCCTATGAGCACGGGCCCGGCGAGGAAACCGGTGTAGCCGAGGCTCGCCACGGCGGCCAGCGCACGGCCCGCCTGGGCGGGATCGCGGTGCCCGGCGGCCGAGAACACCTGGGGAACGATGCACGACAGGCCCGCGCCGAACAGGCCGAATCCGGCGACTGCGGCGACCGGCACGCCGGCGACGACCCCGGCCGCGAGTCCGGCTCCGGCGAGGGCTCCGCAGCAGCGGACCAGCGTGACCGGCCCGAGCCGGGCGACGAGGTGGTCCCCGGCGAACCGCCCGGCCGTCATCATGATCGAGAAGGCGGCGTACGCGGCCGCGGCGAAGCCGGGGGAGGCGCCCAGGTCGTCCCGCAGGTAGACCGAGCCCCAGTCGGCGGCGGCGCCCTCGCCGAGCATGCAGCAGAACCCGAGGGCGCCGAGGAGCAGCACGCCGCCGGCGACGCGCCGCCGTGCGGGCGCCGTCGCGGAGCCCGCCCGCGCCGTCTCGCGCGCCGGGGTGTCGCGCATCGCCCAGCGGGCGCTCAGCAGGGCGATGATCAGGATCACCGCGCCCATCGCCGCGAAGGTGACGCCGGGGCTCACCCCGGCGTGGGCGAACACGCCGCCCGCCGACGCGCCCGCGAACCCGCCGACGCTGAACACCGCGTGGAATGACGACATGATCGATTTCCCGGAGGCCCGCTCGACCACCACGGCGTTGGCGTTCATCGCCACATCGAGCGTGCCGCTGACCGCGCCGAACGCGAACAGGGAGAGCGCGAGCGCCGGCAGGTTCGGCATGTGGGCGGGGACCACGAGGACGAGACCCTGGGCCACGGCCACCGGCAGCATGGTGCGGTAACTGCCATAGCGGTCCACCAGCCGGCCGACGACCTGCATGCCGGTGATGGCGCCGGCCGCGATGCCGAGCAGCCCGATGCTGAGCGTGCCGTCGCTGAGGTGCAGTCCCGCCTTGATGGCGGGGATCCGGCTGGTCCACGTGCCCATGGCCATGCCGGACAGCAGGAACAGCCCGTAGACGGCCGCCCGTGCGCGCAGGAGCGCCGGGCGGGTGGGGGCGGGCCGCGCCATGTCTGTCTGTATTACACAACAACCCCCCCACCCGACTCGCCG
>JADGHC010000340.1 GCA_019689655.1 Microbispora sp. | reverse complement strand
TCCGGTGGCTTGGGTGAAGTTGTGCCAGGCGGCCGGGTCGAGTGTCGTCGCGTGTTCGGCGACGATTTCGTATAACGCTTCGTCGAAGTCCTCTCCGCCGATGCGGTCGTTGCCTCCCTGGGCCACTACGTCGAATCCGGTTGCCGTACGGCGGAGCACGGCGACATCGAAGGTGCCGCCGCCGAGGTCGTAGACGGCGACGTGCGCTCCGGTGGGGATGTCCCCGCTTTGGGTGTAGAACGCGGCGGCGGCCACGGGTTCGGGGACGAACCGGACGGAGCTCAGTTGTGCCCGTTGGGCGGCTTCGCCCAGTGCGGCGATGTCGTCGGCCGTCCACGCGGCGGGATGGGTGAGCACCACCTCCTTCGGGGGGACGCCTCCGTGGCGGCGGAGTGCCTCCTCGGCCATGGTGGACAGCACGGCGGCGACCAGGTCTTCCGCCGCCACAGGGGACCCGCCGAGCAGCACCCGGGTCCGGTTGACCAGCTCCCGCTTGGGCACGCGGGAGACTCGAGCGGGGAAGGTCTCCGCCCAGCTGGCGGCCCGGCGGCCGGTCAGCAGCTCGCCGGACTCGTCCCGGTACACCAGCGACGGCGTGTACCGGCCGCTGTCGGTTTCCAGAACCTCCACCAGGTCTCCGACCCGGATGGCGGCGCAGGTGAAGCACGTCCCGAAGTCGATCGCCAGCGACCAATCACCCATGTGTCCTTCTCCCCACTCAGACCCGGCCGGTGGCCGCGTCGATCGCCAAGACCGTCGAGGTCGACCCGGTGGTGGCCGTCAGCGTGTGCAGCAGCCCGTTCATGAGGACCGGCTCGGCCACCGCGGCCCGCCCGAAGTCGATCGCCCAGCGGGCGGCCCCGCTCGCCAGGTCGAGGGCGGCCAGGGATGTACGGCCGGGGCTCGCGAGGACCGCGTAGGCCGCGTCCGCGGCGACGATGGGGACGCCGCGCACCCCGCGGGCACGCCAGCGGACCCGGCCGTCGGCGGCGTCCAGGCAGATGCAGCCGGTGTCCTCCCGGACGCAGACGACGCCGGATCCGGCCGACGGCGGCAGCGGAGCCCGCGCAATCGTCGTCGCCTTCCACCGGCGCCGCCCGGTTCGCGGGTCGTACGAGGTGACCGAGCCGCCGCCTCCCGCGACGACGACCGCGTCATCCGCCAGGACCGGTGTCCCCGGTCCGCTCGCCGCCTCCCACAGCAGCTCCCCGGTTCCCGCGTCCAGGGCGAACAGCTTTCCGTCGCCGGTGCCGTACAGGACGCCGCCGAGCACGGCGGGTGCCGTACGCGAGGCGCGGCGGAACCGCCACAACACCTCGCCGGTCTTGACGTCGAGGGCGGTCACCTCGGCGCGTTCCGCCGCGTAGACGACCCCCTCGCCCGGGTCGGCGATGCCGTACGCGCCCGCGGAACGGTGCCAGGCCGGACGTCCGGTGTCCGCGCCGAGCACGAGCAGCCGGCCGGGATCGTGGACGTAGACGACGTCGCCGGCGGGCACCACGGTCCCGGACGCCCGATAGGCCCAGCGCGGGTCTGCGTTCCCGGCGT
The DNA here is from genome assembly GCA_019689655.1 of Microbispora sp. GTDB lineage: Bacteria > Actinomycetota > Actinomycetes > Streptosporangiales > Streptosporangiaceae > Microbispora. The sequence goes on along the minus strand of JADGHC010000340.1, from coordinate 5,335 downwards.
CGAGCGCGAGGAGCATGTCGCCGGCCCGGCCGTAAAGGGTGTTCCCGGACAGGGCGAGCCGATCGAGTAGCGGGGTGTCGCGGCTGCTCCACACCGGGATGCCGGTCTCGGAGTCGTACCCGGTGATCCGGGTGCCGCCCACGTAGATCATCCCTTCCCGGGCGGCGAGCACGCGGCCGCCCGCGCCGTGCGTCGCCTTCCACGGCAGTGCGGTACGTGCCGCCGGGCGAGCGGGAACGGGATCCGGCGGCGTGCGGCCCGTCCGGTACGCGGTCTGGGCGGTGAGGATTCGGGGGCGCGGCACGGCGGCGGGCGCCGCGGACATGTCCGTCAAGGCGCCGAGCACGACCACGCATTTCGGGTCGTCCTGGACCGTGGGCGTGATGCCCAGCATGTCGGCGATGAGATAGGCGACCCGGGGAACCCGGCTGGACCCACCGGTCAGGAAGACCGCCGTGAGATCCGCCGGGGTGATCCCGGCCTGCTCGATGGTGACCAGCAGCTCCGCGACCCCGCGCGCGAGGAGGTTGTCGATCCTCGCCTCGAAGGCGGCCCGGGAGATCCGGATCGGAGCGGCGAACCCGTCCGGCACGATGCTGTGCGCGAGGTGGTCCGACAGCGCCTCTTTGGTCTCGGTGATGTCGCGGCGGAGCTGGGCCCGGGCGCGTACCGAGCGAAGGGAGTCGCCGGTCACGAGCGCGTTCCACGCCCGCGGGTTCACGCGGGCCGCCTCCTCCTCGACCAGCGCGAACAGGGCCTCGTCGAGATCGAGGCCGCCGAGATGCGGGTCGCCGCCCGGGGGCCCGGCCAGTTCGAACCCGGTGGCCGTACGGCGAAGCACGGCGGTGTCGAGCGTGCCGCCGCCGAAGTCGAACACCGCGACGTGGCCGCCCACCGGCGTCGCGTCCGTCGCGTACCGCGCGGCGGCGGCGACCGGCTCGGCCATGAAGCTCGGTCGGCACAGACCGGCCCGCTCCGCGGCCCGGGACAGCAACGCCCGCTCGGTCTCTCCCCAGGCGGCCGGGTGCGTCATGACCACCGCGCCCGGCGGCCGCCGCCCACGGCGCCGTATCGCCTCGCCGCTCGCCTTGGTCAGCACCGCCGTGACCAGATCGACCACGGACACATCCCGGTGCCCCAGGCGGACGTACGGGGCGCCGAGCAGGGCGCGTTTCGGCGCCGGCTCGGCGAGCTCGGGGTGGACGGCGGCACGGCTGACGGCGGCGCGGCCCACCATGAGTCCGCCGTCCTCACCCAGACAGACGAGCGAAGGGAGATAACGGCTGTTTTCGACCTCGACGATCTCCATATGGCCGCCCTCTGCCGTGGCGACCGTGGTGAAGCAGGTCCCGAAATCGATGGCGAGCGTCCACCCGGCCACGCGCAGGACTTCCCTTCTTCGACCGGCCCTTGTTCTGGCAGACCCGTTGGACGATGCCGCAGGGGCCGATGTTCCCGGTCAACCGGGCCTTCCGCTCAACCCGGATCCGAGAGGCCGGCACCGGGGTGATCTCCGGAATCGTGCGTGTGTGAGTCGTCAGCCGGAGGATCGTGAGCGGTGAAATCGTGAGCGGACGGGTCATGGCCGTCGAGACCGTCCGTGCCGGGGTCGGTGCCGGATCCGAAGGCCAGGGCGGCCGCCATGCCGAGCGCACCACCCCCCAGCCCCAGCGGGATCGCGACGTCGAACGGGTCGACCGCTTTTCCGCCCGGTCTTGCCGGCGGCTGCCGGAGGATGGACCCGGGATGGGGTACGGAGATCCATGCGTCGGCCTCGAACCCCTTGCCGGGGATCGACACCCGCACCCGCTCGTACGGCTCCGCCCGCGCGGGCAAGTCATGTCGCATGTCGTGATAGAGGTCGTCGGTCACGATCACGGCGAGGTCGCGGTCCGGCCGCGCGGCCAGGGCGGCACGCAGCGGCGGTGCGTCGACCAGCCGGGAGACCGCTACCACGGCCCGGCCCACGTACCCGTTCTCGGCTATCCGCACCGTTCCCTGGCCGAGCGCGGCGCGCAGTCGCATCCGATCTCCCCGCCAGTCGAGGGCGTTGCCGCGGCGTAGTCCGTCGGCGAGGCCCTGCAGCAGGCGGGGGATCGCATGCCCCTCGTCCACGTCCGGAGGGAAGATCACCAGGAGGCCGTCGCCGCTCGGCTGGAGTTCGCACCGGGATGCGTCCACGCCGGCCCACCGGCAGCTCGCGTCGACCAGTGCGCGCAACCGGCTCTGCACGGCGACCTGAGCGTGGGGATCGCGCGCGCTGTAGGCCTCCGTGTCCAGCCGCAGGCACAGCCGCCGGATCGCCGCCGGAATGGCGCCAGTCATCGCACCAGCCTTCGCAGCGCCTCGATGTCCCGAATCGCGAAGTGCTTGCGACTGGTGAGAATCAAGCTGTCGCGCCGGAGCTTGGCCAGTGCGCGTTGGACGCTGGGGACCGCGGCGCCCACGAGCGCGGCCATCTCCGTCTGTGAGAGCGGCACGTCGATGTGAACAAGGTCCGAGTTGGCCCGGCCGTACGAGGTGGCCAGCTGATCGAGGACTCGGGCGACACGGACGACGACGGGAGCCCCGCTGATGTCGATTCGATAGCGGGTCGCCATGCGCAGCTTGCGCACGATGGAACGTTGCAACGTGAGCGCGACGACGGGCCTGGACTCGACGAAATCCAGGAATGTCTTGCGGTCCAGGACGCGGGTCTTGGTGTCCACCGCGGCGACCACGGTGGCCGAGCGGGGTTCTTGATCGAGGGCGGCCAGCTCCCCGATCAGGTCGCCGGAGACTCGCACGGCGAGCAGGATGGGCCGTCCCTCCTGGGAGTCCGCGGTGACCTTGACGCACCCACTGAGCAGGAGCGCCACGTCCGTGCTCGGCTCTCCGGAACGTACCAGGACGGAACCCGCCTCGAAGTGGCGGCCGGTTCCCAACGACAACAGCGCGGCGCGGTCGTCGGAGTTCAGGCTTGCCAGGAAACTATTTCTCGGCCACCTTCGTGACTCTTCGGATCGTTCCACAGAATCCCTGCCTCACCCGGTATCGGTGCGGGTTTGGCAGAAAGAGTAGCCAGCGATCTTCCGTCGTGGAATGCCCTATCTTGATGACATCAGACCTTTCATTGCGACAATTTGAGCAGTTCGACCAGTGCCTGGCGTCCCCTGGAGATCTGGGATTTGACCGTATCGATCGGTATGTCACGAACTTCGGCTATCGTCCGGTACGATAGGCCGCAGTATTCACGGAGGACGATCGCCGCGCGGAACTGCGGCGGAAGCTTGGCCATGGCCCAGTCGACCGCCATGCGGTCGCTCACGGTGTCCTCCACCGCCGATGAGTCGGTGCGTCTGGGGGCCATGTCGCCCGAGGGAGCCGGACGCCGTGCCTTCCTGCGGACCTCGTCGATCGCGGCGTTCGTGGCGACCCGGTACAGCCAGGTGCCGATGTGTGCTCTCCCCTCGAAGTTTCTGACATGCCGCCAGGCGGCGATCAGGGCTTCCTGCAGTGCGTCCTTGGCGTCCTGCTCATCGCAGGTGATTCGCCGGCAGATGGAGTACATCCGTTGCTGGTGTCGACGGGCCAGTTCGTTGAAGGCCAGGCGATCACCGCGCATGCAACGCTGCGCCAACTCCTCGTCGGTCAGCTCTCTGGGGAGGACCAGCTCAGCGAGCATATGCGGCCAAAAGCTCGTTCATGGCGCGAGCGTATGATCGGCTTTTTGACCGTTCCACATCGTTTGATGTGTTCTGCCAATGCTGTGTGACGTTGCGTGGTCGTGCGGCCCCGCCGGCCCGGGGCCCGCACTCGGGGGATCAGACCCACCCGTCCAGGGCGGCCATGAACTCCTCCCGCCTGCCGTACCACACGGTGTGCCCGGCGCCGGGGATCGTGCGCACCTCGAACCCGGCCTTCCGCAGCCGGTCCGCGGCCTCCGGCGGCACATACGCGCTGGGCTCGGCGAGCACCAGGAGCGAGGGCGCCACCAGCGGGGGAGTGTTGTCCGGGCCGCCCACTCGTTTGGCGTGCACGCTCACCATCGTGGCGACGTCGAACAGCCGCGCCGCGTCCGCCTCGGCCGCGACGTCCCGCTCGCTCCACCACGGCCGGTCGCGGCGCAGGCTCTCCGCCGTACGGGCGGCCTTGGACGCCTCCAGCTCCGCGGTGAACGCGGCGACGTCGAGGCTCTCGCGGCCCGGTCCGAACGGCGTCTCCACGTAGACCACGCGCTCCGGCCGCAGCCGCTCCACCGCGGCGGCCAGCACCGACCCGCCCAGCGAGTGCCCGATCGCGAGCGCGGGCCGCGCCGGGACCGACTCGAGCAGCGACGTCGCGAACGACTCCATGTCGGCCTCGGGGTCGGCCGCGGACCGCCCGTGCCCGGGCAGATCGACGGCGATCACCCGGTAGCCGCGCGCCGCCAGCACCGGGCCGATCTCTCCCCAGGATCGCGAGTCGCCCATCATGCCGTGCACGAGCACCGCCACCCGGTCGCCTTCGCCCCATTCGAGCCTGTTGAGGATCACGCGGACAGCGTACTGCCCGTGGCCGCAGCCGGCCGGGCCGCCGATCACCGCTGGAAGGACGGCAGAGCCGAATCCGCGACGGCGTCGTCCTCGTACGCGTCCATGTCCCAGATCGCCGCGTCGGCGAAGGACGGCTCCCGGCCGGGGTGGAGCGGCTGCTCGGCCCAGATGCACTTGCCGTCGGCGTGATAGCGGGTGCCCCAGCGGGAGGTGAGCTGGGCGACCAGGAACAGGCCGCGCCCGCCCTCGTCGGTGAGGCGGGCCCGGCGCAGATGCGGAGCGCTGAGGCTGCCGTCGGAGACCTCGCAGATGAGGACGTCGGTGTGGATCAGGCGCAGCCCTATGGGGCCGCGTGCGTGACTGATGGCGTTGGTGACCAGCTCGCTGACGATGAGCCCGGTGGAGAAGGTGAGCCACTCCAGGTCCCAGGCGGCCAGTTGCCCGGCGGCGAGGGCGCGGGCCCGGGAGACCACGGCGGGATCGGCCGGCAGCTGCCAGGAGGCGACCCGGTCCGCATCGAGGACGTGGGTGCGGGCCAGCAGCAGGGCGATGTCCTCGGTGCGTTCGGGCGGCAGGGCGGCCACGGCGGCCTCGCAGAGCTGGTCCAACGACCGGCCGGGAACGGTCAGGGCGCGGACCAGCCGGTCGAGTCCCTCGGCGTCTGCCCCCTGGATCAGGCCGCCGGTGTGGAAGGCCAGCAGGGTGCCCTCGGCGAGCTGGAGCTCGGTGGCCTCGAAGGGCAGCCCGCCCAGGCCCAGCGGGGGGCCCGGCGGCAGGTCGAGGAGCTCCGCGGTGCCGTCGGGGTGGACCACGGCGGGGGG
>JADGHC010000339.1 GCA_019689655.1 Microbispora sp. | reverse complement strand
GTGCGTGTGGGGGCGCGGCGGGGGGGGGGGGTTGGGGGTGGGTGCGGGGGCGCCCCGCGACGTGCGGCCGGGACCGGGGCCCTTCGGCCTCCGGCCCCTTGGCCAGGAGCTCTAGGCCCGGGCCGGGACCGGTCAGCCGGCCTCCGCTCCCGGACCGGGACAGCTGAAGATCGGCCTTCGGCCCCGGCCCGGGCGGCCGGGCCGGGACTGCTCAGGCCGCGTAGCCGATGTCTTCGTACCTGAGGTCGAAGAACCCGTTGGCGCCGATGTTCGCCAGCGCGGACCGCACGGCCACGCCCTGCGGGCACTGGTAGAGCGGCAGTACGGTGATCTTCTTCCAGACCAGGCGGTCGGCCTCGTTCAGCAGGCCGGGCACCTTGGCGGCGTCGAGCGTGCTACCGGCGCGGTACATGGCCTCGTCGATCTGCGCGCTCCCGCTGCGGCCGAGATTGGAGTACCACTGGGTGTCGTCGCCCCGGCCGTCGCTCTCGCCGTTCGCGTAGATGTCGAAGACGCTCGACACCGGGTACGGCGTGCTCGGGTAGGCGAAGGCGGTGATGTCGAAGTCGCCGGGAATGAGGTGCTTGCGGAAGAAGTCGTCGAAGGACACCTTGCGGATGTCGACCCGGATGCCGACGCGCTGGAGCATCTGCCGGGCGACGTCGGCCTCGATGCCGCTCATGATGATCCCGTCGGGGACGACGAAGCGCAGCGTGAGCGGCTTGCCGTTCTTCTCGCGGATCTTGCCCGACAGCTTCCAGCCCGCCTCGTCGAGCAGCCGCGCGGCCCGCCCCGGGTCGTAGGTGCCCAGCTCCCCCGCGTTGGGGTGGTAGCCGTACTGGCTGTTCATGAGGAAGTGGTTGTCCAGCGTCACGATCGGCCAGCCGAGGCCCTTGAGGTCCACTTGCATCAGGCCGCGGCGGTCGAGGGCCATGGCGACGGCCTCGCGCACCCGCACGTCGGACAGGATCGGGCTCTCCCCGTTGAAGGTGAACTGCCGGTATTGGGTCCCCGCGGCCTGCCGGATCACGGCGTCCCACGCATCCCTGACCCGCGCGTAGTCGTCGGGGGACGGGCCCACCTCGAAGACGTCCACGTCGCCCTTCGTGAACGCGTGGACCATCTGGTCGGGGCGCACGGCCCGGAACACGATGCTGTCCAGCTTGGCCCGGTTGCCCCACCAGTCGGGGTTACGGGTGAGCGTCACCGTCTTGCCCTTGACGTCGAGCCGCTCCACCCGGAACGGCCCGGCCGTTACCGGGATGCGGTTGATCCAGTCGGAGTTGAACGCCGCGGCGGTCGAGTTGGTGCTGCTCGGGTAGAGCGGGCTGAACAACGACTGCCACTCGTTGAACGGCTGGGCGAGGGTGACCACGACCTCGCGGTCGCTCGTTCCCCTGGCCACGCTCTGGATGTTCTCGTACGCGATGGTCGCGTCGACCCGGTAGTCCCGGTCGCGGCCGCTCATGGCCTTCCATTGCGCGGCGAAGTCGGTCCAGGTGATCGGCCTGCCGTCCGACCACTTCGCCTTGGGGTTGATGGTGTAGGTGATGACCTGCCGGGGGGAGGTCGCGGTGATCCTGGCGTTGGTCACATAGTCGGTGTCGAGGGTCAGGCGCCCCCGCTCGTCCGACCGGAACGTGCGCGGCATCAGCGCGTCGGTCACCACCTTGACGGCGGTGGTGTCGCCGTCGATGTGGTTGCGGTTCCACTGCGTGGGGAAGTCGGTGAGCCCCCACCGGAGCGTGCCGCCGTCCTTGACCTTGTCCCGGGCCAGCGGGTTGATGTCGTACGCCTTGACCGGGGAGGGGGCGAGCCCGCTGTCCGGTTCACCCGGCCCCCGCTGCACGCCACAGGCACCGGCGGCCCACAGAGCGGCCAGTGCGGCCAGGGCGACCGGCCATCGTGCTCTCACGTGCTTCTCCGATCACTCCAGCTACGATACGAAGTCGATTAGTAGCAGGAAGTGACGGCGCTCGGCCATCGGGACACGCGACCGGTGGATATCCCTACGAGATCAGGACAACTCGTCTACCGCGGTGCGGACGTCCTCACTGGTGATCGTCGTCAGCTCCAGGGCGTTCGCCGATCCCTGTTCGGCCAGGCGGACGTCGCGGCGCAGCGCGGCCCGCTCGTACAGCGAGCGCGCGAAGCGGCCGTTGCCCAGCCCGTCGATGAGCCCCTCCCGGCAGACCCAGTCGAAGACGTCCGTGAGGTCGCGCGTGGCGGAGGCGTCGAACCTGTCGCCGCTGCCGGAGGCGAGCAGCTTCGCGATCTCGGTCAGCTCCTGCGGCGAGTAGGAGGGGAACGACACGCGCTGGTTGAACCGGGAGGCGAGGCCGGGGTTGGTCGCCAGGAACTCGTCCATCTCGCGCTCGTATCCGGCCAGGATGATGACCACCCGGTCACGGTCGTCCTCGGCGCGCTTCAGCAGGGTCTGCACCGCCTCGGCGCCGAAGGCGTCGCCCCCCGAGTAGCCGCTGTTGACCAGGCTGTAGGCCTCGTCGATGAACAGCACGCCGCCGAGCGCCCGGTCGATCAGCTCGTTGGTCTTGATCGCGGTCGCGCCGAGGTGCTGGCCGACCAGGTCGGCCCGCGCCGCCTCGATCACGTCGGGCCGGGCCAGCAGGCCGAGCGCGGAGAAGATGCGGCCGAGGATCCGGGCGACCGTCGTCTTGCCGGTGCCCGGGGGGCCGACGAACACGAAGTGCCGCATCTGCGACTGGACCGGCAGGCCCTGCTCCTGGCGCATCCTCGCCACCTTGAGCTGGGCGGTGATCGCGTGGACCTGCCGTTTGACCGGTTCGAGGCCGACCATCCTGTCGAGGTCCGCGAGCGCCTCGTCGAGGGTCGGGGTGGCCTGGTAGCCGCGGAATCGCGCGGTGATCTCGTTGAACGCCTTGGTCACGTCGTCGGCCGTGGTGGTGACCAGGTCCTCGCCGCGCGGCGCCCCGCCCGCGCTCACCACGCGTACGTCGCGGGCCTGCGCGGCGGCCTCGGCGAGGCTGCGGGCGAAGCGGGCGTTGCCGAGGTCGTCGACGAGCCCGCGCCGGGCCACGTCCTCGTACAGCCGGCGCAGCACGGGACGTGCCTCGGGGGCGAGCCGGTCTCCCCGGCGCCGCTGCAGCGCCTCGGTGATCTCCAGGAGTTCGGCGGGGCTGTAGCTGGGAAAGCGCACCCGGGTGGCGAAGCGGCTCGACAGGCCCGGGTTGGACGCGAGGAAGTCGTTCATCTCGCGCTCGTAGCCCGCCAGGATGACGATGAGCCGGTCGCGGTCGTCCTCGGCCCGCTTGAGCAGCGTCTGCACGGCCTCCGCGCCGAACCGGTCGGGCTGGCCGTCGCCGGAGTTGATGAGGCTGTAGGCCTCGTCCACGAACAGGACGCCGCCGAGCGCGCGGTCGATCAGCTCGTTGGTCTTGATCGCCGTGGCGCCCAGGTACTCCCCCACGAGGTCGGCCCGCTGCGCCTCGACGACGTACGGCGTCTCCAGCAGCCCGAAGGCGTAGAAGATCTTGGCGAGCGACCGGGCGACGCTGGTCTTGCCGGTGCCGGGCGGGCCGACGAACACGAAGTGGCGCATCGGCCGCTCGTTGGCGTAGCCGGCCTCCCTGCGCAGCCGGGCCGCCTCGATCGACGCGGCGATGGCGCGCACCTGCTCCTTGACCGGTTCGAGGCCGATCATGGCCTCCAGCTCCGCGAGCGCCTCCTCGACGGTGATGGACGGCGGAGCGCCGGCCTCGGGCGCGGCGGTCTCGTGGCCGCCGGCCCTGGCGCGCACCCGCACCTGGGTCTCCGCGCCCGCCGCCGCCCGCTCCGCGTCGGCACGCGCCTTGCGGGCCTGCACCAGGCGGTAGAGGAGCACCGCGGCGGCCACGCCGTACGCGCCCCACAGGGCGGCGGACGGCCACAGCCACGACAGCGCCAGGGCGACGGCCCCGGCGGGCGCGAGTGCCATCAGCGTGGTCAGCCACGGCGGGACCCACCGGATCAGGTGGGCGGCGCCGCCGGTCAGCGCGCCGAGCGCCATCAGCAGGCCGGGTGCCATCGACTGCCCGCCGAACACGTTCATGAACCACGGCAGCAGCAGGCCCCACCCGGCGAGCACGAGCACGGTGGCGGCGGCGCGCGGGTAGCTGAGCGCCAGCGCGAGGAAGCACAGCCCCAGGAACGTGTAGATGAACGTGGGCACCAGCGACCAGCCGAGCGCCGCGGCTGCTCCCATGACGGCGACCAGCAGCACCACGAACAACGCGCGTCGCGCGAACGGCGAAAGCTGGAAATAGCGGAAACGCACCTGTTCGAACAGATCACGTGCCGCAGTCCGGCTTAAGAGGCCCGCCGCCCGTGCCCTGTCGGAGTCCCGCATCGACGCCTCCCCGTTTCGACCCCGGTTATACCGCACGTGCCGGTGGAATGGGTGGACCCATGCGGCGGGCGGCCGCCGCACGTCGCCGTCCGGCACCGCGAGGCCGCCCGCCTCCGTATATCCCGGGCTTTCATCACGGAACCGCGCGAGCGGGAGACGCCCGGCGAACCGTTCCAGTAGATCACCTGGGGCGATGGGCGTCAGGCGATTTGTTCCCGACATCACCGGAAGGGCTGAGAGATCCGCTTCTCATGGCCTAAGCTGCCACGCATGTTCCAGCGGGCCGGAATTTTCGGGCAGGAGCACTGAGCGGTCTATGATCATGGTTTCGGTCGAGTCCGCCACCGTCCGCGCCTCGCTGCGCGAGCGCCGGGCGAGCCGGTGGTCGGTGCTGGTGCTCTTGTGTTTCAGCCTGCTCCTGATCGCGGTCGACGCGACCGTGCTGCACATCGCCGTCCCGGCGCTCACGGCGGCCCTGGAACCGTCGTCCGTACAGCTCCTGTGGATCATCGACATCTACTCGCTGGTCGTCGCGCCGCTGCTGGTGACGTTCGGCACGCTGGGCGACCGGTACGGCAGGCGGCCCTTCGTGCTGGGCGGATACGTGGTGTTCGGCCTGGCCTCGCTGTCGGCCGCGTTCGCCCCGACGCCGCTCGCGCTCATCGTCTCGCGGGCCTTCCTCGGCGTGGGCGGCGCGATGATCATGCCGGCGACGCTCTCGATCATCCGGCAGGTGTTCACCGAACGGCGCGAGCGGGCGATCGCGCTCGGCGTGTGGAGCGCCGTGGCCGCCGCCGGCGCGGCCATCGGGCCGCTGATCGGCGGGGTGCTCGTCGAGCACCTGTGGTGGGGCGCGGTGTTCCTCATCAACGTGCCGCTGCTGCTGGTCGCCCTGCCGCTGGCCGTACGGATCCTGCCGGCCTCGCCGCGGCGCGACGGCCAGCCGTGGGACGCGCTGAGCGCGGTGCTGTCCACCCTGGGCATCCTGGCCGTCGCGTTCGGGCTGAAGGAGGCGGGGTCGGGGCACACCCTGGGCCGCGGGCCCTCCCTCGCCATCCTCCTGGCCGGTGTCGCGCTGCTCGTCTGGTTCGTCCGGCGGCAGCGGCGGCTGACCTTCCCCCTGCTCGACATCGGGCTGTTCACCCAGCGCGGCTTCGCGACCGGCGTCGGCTGCGTGCTGCTGGCCATCTTCGCACTGGTCGGGCTGGAGCTGATGCTGGCGCAGTATCTCCAGCTCGTGCTGGGCCTGTCCCCGCTGCAGGCCGCCGTACGGATGCTGCCGCTCATGCTGGCGGCCATCGCGGGCGGCCTGGCCGCCGCGCACGTGCTGGGACGCATCGGGCTGCGCGCGACGGTCGGCGGCGGGCTCGCCCTGACCGCGCTGTCCCTCACCCCCGTGCTGACCTGGGGCACCGAGCAGCACCCGGTGATGCTGACCGTCTGTTTCGTGGGCATCGGCTTCGGCGTCGAGGTCGCCCTGCTCGCGGCGTCGGACACGATCATGGCCTCGGTGCCGGAGTCGCGGGCCGGCGGCGCCGCCGCGATCGAGGAGACGGCCTACGAGCTCGGGGCGGGCCTCGGCATCGCGGTCCTCGGGACGATCACCACGATCGTGTACGCCCCCACCCTCAAGACCGTCCCGGGGATCCCGGCCGGGCTCATGGCGCAGGCCCGCGAGTCGCTGGCCGCGGCCGCGCACGTGGCGGACGAGACCGGCGCGGCCGGAACCGCGCTGATGAGCGCCGCCCGATCGGCCTTCGTCTCCGCACTGCACTCCACCATCGTCGTCAGCGTGGCGCTGCTGGCGCTCACCGCGCTCGCCGTGGCCCTGCTGCTCCCCCGCCGCATCCCCACCCAGGCGTGTGCCGACGCCGAGGAGCCCGATCGCGTACGGACCTGAGCAGGCCCGGCGCATGACGGCGGCGCAGGCGGGGAAGTGTCCCGGCAAGTCACCCCCCAGCCCCCAGGATGAAAGCCGTGAAGAGAACACTGCACGACTTAGCCACGCTGGCCGCCCGCATGGGTGTCGGCGGGATCTTCTTCGCCAACGGCTGGCAGAAGCTCGAAGCCGGCCTCAACACCACCACCGGCCAGTTCAGCGCACTGCAGGCCCCGCTGCCCCACGTGTGGGCGCCGGCGACCATGCTGACCGAACTGGCCGGCGGCACGCTGCTCATCGCGGGCTTCGCCGTGCCGGTCGTCGGCCTGCTGCTGTTCGCCGAGGCCATCGCGGTGTTCGCACTCACGGCCGGGGACGCCGGCCTGCCGCTCACCGGGGGCGACGGCCGCCTGTTCATCGCCCTCGCCGCCGCCTCCGTGCTGCTGTCGGTCACCGGCGCGGGCCGGATCTCGGCCGACCACATGGTGGTCATCAAACGGCGGGAGGCCGAGGCGAGCGGGGAGTTCTCCGTCGACGCCGAGGCCGACGCGGTGATCGCGGCGCTGCGTCCGCCACGGCCCGGCGAGCCGGGTGCGGACGAAGCGGCGACCCCGCCCGCCGCCCCGGGTGAGCCCGGCCC
>JADGHC010000338.1 GCA_019689655.1 Microbispora sp. | reverse complement strand
GGCAGGGGGATGCGCCGATCGCCGCCCTCGACGTCGCCCAGGCGCTCCCCGAGGCCCTGCGTACCCTCTGACGTGCGGTGTCAGTGTGGGCGCGGTCACTCGGGCTCACCTGACACACTGGAAAAGTGAGTGCTGCAACGGCGCGTTCCGCCACTCCGGCCGAGGCGCGCGTAGACCTGTCCGCCATCAGGCACAACGTACGGCTGCTCGCCGAGTCGGCCGCCGGCGCCGCGGTGATGGCCGTCGTCAAGGCCGACGCGTACGGCCACGGCGCAGTGCCGGTGGCGCGGGCCTGCCTCGAAGCGGGCGCGAGCCGCCTCGGCACGGCCGTCGTCCGCGAGGCGCTGGCGCTACGCGAGGCGGGGATCACCGCGCCGATCATGTCGTGGCTCATCACGCCGGAAGAGCCCCTGGACGCCGCATTGCTGGCAGACATCGAACTGTCGGCCGGCGCGACGTGGGTCGTCGACGAGATCGTGGCGGCCGCCGGGCGCACCGGGCGCACCGCCCGGGTGCATCTGAAGGCCGACACCGGCAACTCCCGGGGCGGCGCGACGGCGGCCGACTGGCCGTCGCTGGTGGAGCACGCCCTGGCCGCGCGGGCGAGCGGGGCCATCGAGATCGCCGGCCTGTGGTCGCACTTCGCGTGCGCGGACATTCCGGGCCATCCCTCCATCGAAAGCCAGCTCGCGATGTTCGAGGAGGCACTGGCCATCGCGGACAAGGCGGGCGTGCCGAGCGACGCCATCCGGCACTTCGCCAACTCGGCGGCGACCGTCACGTTGCCGCAGGCCAGATATGACATGGTCCGTCCGGGCATCGCGGTCTACGGCCTGAGCCCGATTCCCGAGCTGGGCGACTTCGGGCTGCGCCCCGCCATGACGCTGACGGCCAGGCTCGCGCAGGTCAAGCGGGCCGCCCCGGGCTCGGGCGTGTCGTACGGGCACCTGTACGTCACGGAGCGTGAGACCACGCTTGGCCTCGTTCCTCTCGGGTATGCGGACGGCATCCTGCGAAATGGGACCAACCGGGCGGAGGTGCTGGCGGCGGGCCGGCGGCGGCGGATCGCCGGACGGGTGTGCATGGACCAGTTCGTCATCGACCTCGGTGATGATCCGGCGGAGCCGGGGGACGAAGTGATCCTTTTCGGACCTGGGGACAATGGGGAACCGACTTGTCAGGAATGGGCGGATTCCCTGGGCACGATTACTCATGAGATCGTGACGAGGATCGGATCCCGCGTACCTCGCGTTCACATTGATGGGCGCTGAGCCGCGGCTGCGAGGAGGGCAGGCATGAGTACACGTCGCAAGGTCGGGATCGCCGGAGCGGTCTTCGGTGCGGCGTCGGCGGGAGTGGCGGCGGCCACGCTCGCCAAAAGGTACGCCGTCGGCCGCATCCGCCTGCGGCCGGACCTGGAGGCGAGTGAGCCCTTCGGCGAGCTGCACGGTCGTACGGTGACGCTCACGACCTCGGACGGCGTGAAGATCCATGCCGAGATCGACGGCGTGGAGGACGCGCCGCTGACGGTGGTGCTGTGCCACGGCTACTGCCTGTCCTCGGACTCCTGGCACTACCAGCGGCGGGACCTGCGCGACTCCTACCGGCTCGTGCTGTGGGACCAGCGCTGCCACGGCCAGTCCGCCCGCGCGCCGGCCGGCGACTGCACGATCGAACGGCTCGGCGAGGACCTCGCGCTCGTGCTCGACGAGCTCGTCCCCGGGCCGTGCGTGGTGGTCGGCCACTCCATGGGCGGCATGACGATCATGGCCCTGGCGGAGCGGCGGCCCGAGCTGTTCGGCAGCAAGATCCGCGGCGTGTCGCTGATCGCGACCTCGGCGGGGAAGCTCGCCGAGATCACCCTCGGCCTGCCCGCTCTGGTCTCCAAGATCGTCAATATCGCGGTGCCGTCCGCCGTCTCGATCATGCGCAGGAGCGGCGCGCTGGTCGACCGGGGCCGTGAGGCCGGCACCGACCTGTCGTTCCTGGCGCTTCGTTACCTCGGCTTCGGCGATTCCAAGAACGTCAGCCCGACCCTCGTGGACTTCGTCGAGTCGATGATCAGAGCCACCCCCTCCGAGGTGATCGCCGACTTCTACCCGGCGCTGATGTCGCACGACAAGCTCACCGCGCTCGACGTGCTCAACAAGGTGCCCACCGCGATCATCGTCGGCGACCGCGACTGGCTGACGCCGCTCGACCACAGCAGGGCGATCGCGGCGGCCGTGCCGACCGCGCAGCTGTGCACCGTGCCGGAGACGTCGCATCTCGTGCAGCTCGAACGGCCCGACGTCGTCAACGAGGCGCTGCGCGAGCTGCTGAAGCGAGCCGAAAGGGAGAATTCGTGACCCCGGCCGAGTTCCGCGCCGCGACCGCCGAGGAGACCCGGGCGCTCGGCGCGCGCCTGGCCGCGCTGCTCGGCCCCGGAGACCTGGTCGTGCTGAGCGGGCCGCTGGGCGCGGGGAAGACGACCCTGGTGCAGGGCGTCGCCGAGGGACTGAAGGTGCGTGGCCCGATCACGTCTCCGACGTTCGTCATCGCCCGGGTCCACCCGTCCCTGTCCGGCGGGCCCGCGCTGGTGCACGTGGACGCCTACCGCCTGGGCGGGGCGCTGGAGGTGGATGATCTCGATCTCGACGCCTCGCTGGAGGAGTCGGTGACCGTGGTCGAGTGGGGTGAGGGCCTGGTCGAGGGATTGTCCGAAGACCGCCTGGAGATCCACATCGAGCGGGGCGCCGAGGGCGAGGAACGCCGCGTCCGGGTGACAGGGGTCGGCCCGCGCTGGTCGCAGCTCTCCCTCGCCTGACAGGCGTACGGCCGCCCGGCCCGCCGTGAAACCCGCCACGGAAGCCGTCATGAAAGCCGTAACCATGACTCTGACCTGCGAAAAGGATCGCCCGGGGCAAACCGGGCGCCTTCCAGACCCGTACGCCGCATAGTCCTTGACGCCCGTCCGCGGTCCTATGGATCATCGGGAAACAGAAGATCCCCGGTAATGAGTCGGCAAGGATTTTCTGGGTAAAGGGACCGGCGTGGAAGAGGTGTGCCGATGAGCAGGGTCACGCAGGTCGCCGTCGGGGGAGCCCTACTGTTCGGCGCGCTGGGCTGCACGGCGCAGGCCGAGACGGTGTCCACCGACCCCTCGAAGGTCTCGACCCCGGCACCGCAGACGCCGGTCGTCGCGGTGTCGCGGCAGGACGTGCGGGTGGAGGTCGATCCGAAACGCATCGTCGGCGGGTCGACCAAGAGCATCCACATCACCGCCATGTGCCCGCTTCCCCGGGGCGGCACCGAATATCGGGCGACGGCCCGCTCCGACGCCTTCACCGGGCTCGTCACCCTGGTGGCCCCGTCGCCGGCCACCCCGGCCTCGCCCGCCGTCCCGCTGGTGCGCGGCAGCGCGACCATCAGGGCCGGGGCCAAGCCGGGCGGCTACCGCGTACAGGTGCGCTGCGAGGCGACCAACGACATCGGCAGCGCGTCGTTCAAGATCGTCGCGCCGGAGCCGGACCACACCAGGGACCACACGTGGATTCCCACCCGGGCGCCGCACGCCGGCGGCGGCGGCACCGCGGCCGGCGGCCCCGGCGACGAGTCCGGCCTGCCGAAAGGTGTGACCGCCGTCGTGCTGCTGGCCGCGCTCGGCGTCGGCATCGGAGTGGCCCGCAGGCGCTCCGGAGCCTGACCTTGGCGCTGTCCACCCGCGGAGTGATCATCGCGGGGGTGGTCACCGGGCTGGTGTTCGCCGCGGTCGCCGGCGGCAAGGTCGCCACGGACCAGCCCGCCCCCAGATCCTCCGTCGTACCCAAGCGGATCGACATCCCGGCCCTGCACCTCAAGGCCCCGCTGATGAAGCTCGGCCTGACCGACGAGGGCGACGTCGAGCTGCCGCCGTTCGACAAGCCGGACACCGCGGGCTGGTACACGGGAAGCGCCGTTCCCGGCGACCCCGGCGCCTCCGTGATCATCGGCCACGTGGACACCAAGACCGCCCCCGCCGTCTTCTACCGGCTGCGCGACCTGCGCAAGGGGCAGGTCGTGAAGGTGATGCGCAGCGACGGCAAGACCGCCTCCTACCGGGTGGACTCCGTGGAGCGCGTGCCGAAGAACGACTTCCCGGCCCGGCGTGTCTACACCGAAGACGGCCTGCGCCTGATCACCTGCGGGGGCGATTTCGACTGGTCGCGGCATCAGTATCGCGACAACGTCATCGTCTACGCCTCGCTGATCCGCACCGCCTGACACCGCCTGACACCGCCTGGCACCGTCTGGCACCGGCCGCGTCCGGCCGGTTCATCGCGTGGTCGTCCGCCTCCGTACAGCGACTAGGCTTGACCTCCGTGCTTGTCTTGGCCTTCGACACCGCCACTCCCGCCGTCACCGCCGCGCTGTACGACGGTGAGCGTGTGGTTGCGGAGTCGACGACGATCGACGCGCGGCGGCATGGAGAGCTTCTCGCGCCCGCCGTCGAGCAGGTTCTGCGGGAGTCCGGTGCGACGCTCTCGGACGTCACCGCGATCGTGGCCGGGACCGGCCCCGGGCCGTACACCGGCCTGCGGGTCGGCCTGGTGACCGCGACGGCGCTGGCCATGACCGCCGGAGTGCCGGCGTTCGGGGTCTGCACGCTCGACGCGCTCGCGTACGCCGCGCAAGAGAGCGGGCCGTTCCTCGTCGCCACCGACGCGCGCCGCAAGGAGGTCTTCTGGGCGCGGTACGGCGACCCGCGCATGCGGCTCGACGGGCCGCGCGTGGATCGGCCGCACGACCTGCCCGGGGAGCTGCCCGTGGTGGGCGCCGGCGGCGCCATGTACGCCGACGTCATCGGCGCCGACCGGGTGCGGGGCCCCGAACACCCCTCGGCCGGAGCGCTCGCGGCCCTGGCGGCCGAGCATCTCGCGACGCTGAGCGAGGGGGAGGCCGCCGAGATCGCCCGCGTACCCGAGGGCCGGGTGGACTCGGTCGAGAAGGCGCGGGAACTGGCCGTGCTCGGCCCGCCGCGGCCCATCTACCTGCGGCGTCCCGACGCGCAGGTGCCCGGCGCGCCCAAGAGGGTGACGGCATGACGGAGCACGTGGTGAGCCGGCCCGAGGTCGCCTTGCGCCAGATGACCTACGACGACCTGCCCGCCGTCATGGAGATCGAGCGGACGACGTTCCCCACGGACGCCTGGAGCGAGGCCATGATGCGCGGCGAGCTGGCCGATCAGCCGCGCACCCGGCACTACGTCGTCGCCGAAGTGGGCGGCCGCATCGTGGGGTACGCCGGTCTGGCGGCGGCCGGCGACCAGGCCGACGTCCAGACGATCGCGGTGCTCGCCGAGCACCGGCGCAACGGCATCGGCACCGCGCTGATGGAGGCGCTGCTCACCGAGGCCGTCCGGCGCGGCGCGGTCTCGGTGTTCCTGGAGGTACGCGCCGACAACCCGCCCGCGCAGGCCATGTACGAGCGGTTCGGCTTCCGGCGGCTCGGGGTGCGACGGCGCTACTACGACGACGGGACCGACGCGATCACGATGGTGAAGGACCTCCGGGCGTGACGGCCTCGACGGCGCGCGGGTGACACGGAGACAGAGGGAGCGGGCATGAGCAGGCACGACGAGCCGATCGTGCTGGGGATCGAGACGTCCTGCGACGAGACGGGCGTGGGCATCGTCCGCGGCCACACGCTGCTGGCCAACACGGTCGCCTCCAGCATGGACGAGCACGCCCGCTTCGGCGGCGTGGTGCCGGAGGTGGCCTCGCGGGCCCACCTGGAGGCCATGACGCCCACGGTCGAAAGCGCGCTGGCCGCCGCCGGGCTGCGCCTGTCCGACATCGACGCGGTCGCCGTCACCGCGGGCCCCGGCCTCGCGGGCGCGCTGCTCGTCGGTGTGGCCGCCGCCAAGGCGTACGCGCTGGGGCTCGGCGTTCCGCTCTACGGGGTGAACCACCTCGCCGCGCACGTCGCCGTGGACCAGCTTGAGCACGGCCCGCTGCCCAAGCCCTCGATCGCGCTGCTGGTGTCGGGCGGGCACTCCTCGCTGCTCCTGGTGCCCGACGTGGCGCAGGATGTGATCTCGCTCGGGTCCACCGTGGACGACGCTGCGGGGGAGGCGTTCGACAAGGTGGCCCGGGTGCTCGGCCTGCCTTTCCCCGGCGGGCCGCACATCGACCGGGCCGCCCGTGAGGGATCGGGTACGGCGGTGGCGTTCCCGCGTGGCAAGTACGACGACGGCACCCTGGACTTCTCGTTCTCCGGGCTGAAGACGGCCGTGGCGCGGTGGGTGGAGGCCCGTGAGGCGGCGGGTGAGCCGGTGCCGGTCGCCGACGTCGCCGCGTCGTTCCAGGAGGCGGTCGTGGACGTGCTCACCCGAAAGGCCCTGCAGGCGTGTGCCCGCTACGACGTGAAGGACCTGCTGATCGGGGGTGGCGTGGCCGCCAACTCGCGGCTGCGGGCCCTGGCCCAGGAGCGCTGCGACGCGGCCGGCGTGCGCCTGCGGGTGCCGCGGCCCGGCCTGTGCACCGACAACGGCGCGATGGTGGCCGCACTCGGCGCGGACCTGGTGGCGGCGGGCGTCAAGCCGTCCACCCTGGACATCCCGGCCGACTCGTCGCTGCCGATCAACGTCGTCAGCGTCTGATCGGCCGCGCGGTCTGATCGGCCGGCCGCGCCCCCGGTCCGCCGGTACGGCGGGCGAGGCACCGGAACCGCGAGATCTCGGCGGCGGATGATGCCGGGTGGTTCCGTGTGCGGGTGCTCGTGCGGCACGCCCGCATCGCGCCACACGTGTACCGGAACACACGTGTACCGGAACCGGTCAGCGGCATGGGTCTTAGTCGGTGTGCCCGCGGGCGGGGCGCAGGAGGACCTCGGCGAGTGCCAGCATCGTCTCCTCCAGCGCGGCGAGGCGCCGGGCCACGTCGCCCCGG
>JADGHC010000337.1 GCA_019689655.1 Microbispora sp. | reverse complement strand
GCCCCCAGCGCCCTCGCCGTACCCGCCGACGATAACCCACCATCCGAGCCCACCACGCCCCCCGCACCGGAGGGACGGCCGGCCGGCGGCCGCGCCCTCGCCACCCGCGCGGAGCGCCGCAGTTCCCGGCACTCCTCCGGCAAGCGCCGGCCGCGCTAAGAACGAGCCTGCAACCCCGGCGCCGCTCCGGCGCCGGGCGGGATCGCTGGGAGCAGAGCCATTCCATGATCGAGGCCGAACCGGACGGCCTTCTCGCTGCCCGGCTGATTGAGCGCGCCGCGGCTGCTGGCCCCGCCGGCCTGATCTTCGTTGCCCGCAGCGAGACCCGCGCCGCCCGCCTGGTCCGCGCCGCCCGGGCACTGGCCCCGGCGGCCATGGAGGTGCTGCACCTGCCAGGCTGGGACTGCCTGCCCTATGACCGCGCCTCGCCCTCCCGCACCGTCATGGGGCAGCGGCTCCGGGTGCTGGACCGGATCGGCCAGCCGGCACGGGGACCACGGCTGCTGATTGCCTCCATCGAGGCCGTGACCCAGCGCCTGCCGCGCGACGTCGCCAGGGCGCATCTGCGCTTCGCGCCCGGCGATCCCCTGGACCCGGAGGCGCTGCGCAAGACGCTGCTGCGCTTCGGCTATATCCTGGACGAACGGGTGGACGAGCCGGGCGAGGCGGCGATCCGCGGCAGCGTCACCGACCTCTTCCCTGCCACCGAGGACGGCGCCACCGCCTGGCGGATCCGGCACGAAGATGGCCGGATCACCGGGATCAGCCGCTACGACGTGCTGACCCAGCGCAGCCTGGAGGAGGCACCTTCCCTCACCCTGCTCCCCGCCTCGGAACTGGTGCTGCCTGAGGGCGAGGCGATGGAGGAACGGCCCGCCGGCCTGGAACATGCGTTGCCTGCCTTCGGCGCCGCGCTCGTCCCGCCCCTGGCCCCGCTGCCCGAGGCCGCGATCCTGCTGGACGCGGAGGCCGAGGCGGCGCGCGAACAGCGCCTCGCCGAAGTGGAGGAGGCCTTCCGCACCCGCATCGCGCTCCGCCCCTCCCGGCCCGGCGGCCCGCCCATACCGCCGCATGCGGAACTCTATCTCGACGACGCGGCCTGGGAGGCGACGCTGCGCGGGCGGCAGGTCGAGTCGGTTGGGAATGGCGAGGACGCTCTGACGCCGCCCCGCTTCGCCGGCGAGGAGGATCCGGAAGCCGCTTTCCTTTCCTTCCTTGAGGACGAAACCGGCCAGGGCCGGCGGGTCGCCCTGGCTGGCGGCCAGGGGAGCGGCGCCCGCCGGCTGGCCCGCCGCGTGGCAGCGCAGCTCGGCATCGAGATCCGGCGCGTGGATGGCTGGCCGGGCCTGCTCGACTCCCCACCGGGCAGTTTCACACTGCTGCCGCAGGCCCCCGATGCGCAGGGCTTCGCCACGGCCGAGGCCGTGGTGGTTCCCTTCACCGCGATCCGGCCGGAGCGCCGCAGGTTCCACGCAGCGCCGGATGATTTCGCCTCGCTGGCCGTGGCGGGCGGCGGGCTGCGGCCTGGCGATGCGGTGATCCACATGGATTACGGCCTCGGCGCCCTGCGCGGGGTGGAGCCGGTGGAGGTGGCCGGGGCAAGGCTGGACTGCCTGAGGGTCGATTACGCGGAGGGCGATTCCCGCCTGATCCCCTTCGACGAGCTGGACCGGATCTGGCGCTACGGCGCGGAGGCGGAAAGCGTCAGCCTCGACCGTCTGGGCGGCGAGGCTTGGCCGAAACGCCGTGCCGAGGCGGAAGCCGAGATTGCCCGGACCGCGCACCACCTGCTGCGCCTTGCCGAAGAACGGGAGGCAGCACGCGCCCCGGTCCTGCGCCCGCCGCAAGAGGCATACCGCCGCGTCCTCGCCCGCTTCCCCTTCGAGCCGACCGAGGATCAGGCGGCGGCGATCGAGGCGGTGCTGGCCGATCTTGCCTCCGGCCGGCCGATGGACCGGCTGGTCTGCGGCGATGTCGGTTTCGGCAAGACCGAGGTGGCGCTGCGCGCTGCCGCGGCGGCGGCGCTGAATGGCAGGCAGGTGGCGCTGCTGGCGCCGACCACGGTGCTGGTGCGGCAGCATCTGGAGACCTTCCGCCGCCGCTTCGCCGGCCTGCCGGTGCGGATCGAGGCGCTGTCCCGCCTGACGCCGCCAGCCGAGGCACGCGCCATCCGCGCCGCCCTCGCCAAGGGCGAGGTGCAGATCGCCATCGGCACACAGGCCCTGGCGGCGAAAGGCGTTCGCTTCCGCGACCTCGTCCTGCTGGTGATCGACGAGGAGCAGCGCTTCGGCACGCGGCAAAAGGCGATGCTGCGCAAGCTGCGGACGCAGGGCGATGTGCATGTGCTGACGCTGACCGCCACGCCCATCCCGCGCACCCTGGCTTCCGCGCTGATCGGCCTGCAGGATCTCAGCACCATCGCCACGCCGCCGGTCATGCGCCAGCCGGTGCGCACCCTGCGCGCGCCGCTGGACGACGCATTGCTGACCCAGGCGCTGCGGCGGGAGGCGCGGCGCGGCGGCCAGAGCTTCGTCGTCTGCCCGCGCATCGAGGACATCGAGCCGATGCGGCAGCGCCTTGCCGCGCTGGTGCCGGAACTGGAGCTGATCGTCGCGCATGGCGACCTGCCGGCGGCGGAGGTGGACGAGGCCATGGTCCGCTTCGCCAATGGCGACGGCGATGTGCTGCTCTCCACCGCCATCGTCGAGGCGGGGCTGGACGTGCCGCGCGCCAACACCATGCTGGTCTGGCGCCCCGACCGCTTCGGCCTGGCGGATCTGCACCAATTGCGGGGCCGCGTCGGGCGCGGCCGGGCGCGCGGCGTCTTCTACCTGCTGACCGATCCCGGCACCAAGCTGGCCCCTGCGACGGAACGACGCCTGCGCACGCTGGAGGCGCTGGATCGCGTCGGCGCCGGCTTCGCCATCAGCGCGCGCGATCTCGACCTGCGCGGCGCCGGCGAATTGCTGGGGGAGCAGCAGGCGGGGCATCTGCGCCTGGTGGGCATCGAGCTCTACCGGCACCTGCTGGAGGGCGCGCTGGCGACAGCGCGCGGCAAGCCGCCGCCGGATGCCTGGTCCCCGGTGCTCACCCTGGGCATCGACGCCTTCATCCCGCCGGAGCATGTGCCGGAGGAGGCGCTGCGCGTCAGGCTGCACACGCGGCTGGGCGCCATCCTGCGCGCGGGCGATGCCTCTGCCATCACTGCCATGGAAGACGAATTGGAGGACCGCTTCGGCCCGGCGCCGGAACCCTTGCAGAACCTGCTCTCCTTGGCCCGGCTTTCGCTGCGCTGCCGGCGGCTGGGGATCGCGCGGCTGGAGGTGGGGCCACAGGCGGCCGCCGCGACACCGCGCCACGCGCCGACGGAGGCGCCGGAGCCGCTGGAACTGCGCAACGGGCGACTGATTCTGCGGCGGCCAAGCGAGTCGGGGAAGGAACGCCTGACGGTGGCCGAGGCACTTCTGGACGCGCTGGCGCCGCAGCGGAAACACCGTGCGGCGGCCTGACCCGCGCCCCTTGTGCCCCCTCGGCCTTGCCGCCATGCTGGCGCCGGACACCTGGGGGAGCCCTGTGACGGGCTGAGAGGCGGGACGGATCCCGCGACCCCTGGAACCTGATCCGGTTCGGACCGGCGAAGGGAGCGGTGCGCCATTCGGTCCGTTGCGCCTGCCTCCTCCCGCCGAGAATCAGGCCAAGGAGAAGACCGCATGCGCCGTCGTTCCCTGCTGACCGCTGCCGCAATCGCACCGCTGGCCGCGCTTGGGACTCCGGCGCTGGCGCAGGGCACGGCGCGCGGCCGCACGCTCCGCTTCATGCCGCAGGCGGCGCTGGCGGTGCTGGACCCGATCTTCAACCCGACCACCATCGTCACCACGCATGGCTACTGCGTCTTCGACACGCTCTACGGTGCGGATTCCAGGCTGCGCCCGCATCCGCAGATGGCGGAGGGGCATGAGGTCTCGGACAATGGCCTGCTCTGGACCATCCGCCTGCGCGACGGCTTGCGCTTCCACGATGGGGAGCCGGTGCGCTCGCGCGACTGCGTCGCCTCCATCCGCCGCTGGGCGGTGCGCGACGGCTTCGGGCAGATCCTGGCACGGGCGGTGGCGGAATACGGCACGCCGGACGACCGGACGCTGACCATCCGCCTGCACCGCCCCTTCCCGGCGCTGCTGGATGCGCTGGCGAAGCCCGCCGCCAGCCCCTGCTTCATCATGCCGGAGCGGCTGGCCAACACCCCCGCCGACCGCCCGATCACGGAGATGATCGGCAGCGGCCCCTGGCGCTGGGTGGCCAGCGAATACGTGCAGGGCAGCCGCGCCGTCTATGCGCGGAACGAGGCCTACATCCCGCGCGAGGAGCCGGCCGATGCCGCGGCCGGCGGCAAGCGCGTGCATTTCGACCGGCTGGAGCTGATCTGGATCCCGGATGGCGGCACCGCCGCGGCGGCGCTGCGCACCGGGGAGATCGACTGGATCGAATACCCGCTGCCGGACTTGGTGCCGGTGCTGCAGCGGGAGCGCGGCGTCCGCACCCAGATCTACGACCCGAACGGCTTCCTGGGCTTCCTGCGCTTCAACCACCTCCACCCGCCCTTCAACGATGTGCGGGTCCGCCGCGCCATCCGGGACGTACTGGTGCAGCCGGACTACATGGCCTCGGTCGCGCTGCCGGGAGACTGGTCCGAATGCCACGCGGTCTTCCCGTGCGGCCTGCCCGGCGTGCGCGAGTTCGAGCCCGCCCCGCAGAACATGGACCGCGCCCGCGCCGCGCTGCGCGAGGCGGGCTATGCCGGGGAGCCGGTCGTGCTCATCAACCCCACCGACTTCCCCGCCATCACCCAGCAGGGGCGCGTGACCGCGGACCTGATGCGGCGTCTCGGGGTGAATCTCGATCTGGTGGAGAGCGACTGGGCCACCATCGTCGCCCGCCGCGCCAACAGGACGCCACCCTCGCAAGGCGGCTGGAACCTGCACAACACGAATTTCCCGGCGGCGGCCGTCGCCAATCCGGCGGTCAGCCCGATCATCCGCATGAACGGGGAGAAGGCCTGGTTCGGCTGGCCGAGCGATCCGGCGGTGGAGGCCCAGGTGGAAGCCTGGATCAACGCGCCGGATGAGGCCAGTCAGGCCCGCGCCATGGCCGCCTTGCAGCAGGCCGCCTGGGATGCCGTGCCCTTCGCGCCGACAGGCATGTTCCGCCTGCGCACGGCCTTCCGTGCGGATCTGACCGGGGTGTTGCAGGGGCCCAACCCCTTCCTGTGGAACCTGCGGCGGGGCTGATACAGTTCGATACTCACACTTCGATACGATCGAGGGGCTTACCCGCCCCGGATTTTCCCTGTTTCTGATCCCCTATGGATCGCCACCCGGAGCCGCGTGGGTTCCGGGCCGGCGCCGCGTATCACAGGGGCCAGACCGATGTTGACCCGCCTCACCCTCGCCCTGCCCGGCGCCGCCCGGCGCCGAGACGCCAGCCAGGACGCGCCTCGGCGGCCTGCCGGCCTCGCCGCGCGGGCGGATGCGGGCGATGCGGAACTGATGGCCTGGGCCGGTGCCGGCGACCGTGCCGCCTTCGACATCCTGGTGGAGCGCCATGCGGAGCGGGTGCTGCGACTCGCCCTCCGCGTGCTGGGCGACGCGGCGGAGGCGGAGGATGTGGCGCAGGACGCCTTCCTCCGCGCCTGGCAGGCGGCGCCGCGCTTCGATCCGGGCCGCGCCCGCTTCACCACCTGGCTCCACCGGATCGCGCTGAACCTGGCTATCGACCACGCCCGGCGCCGCGGCCGCCTGCCACCGGCCAGGTTGGACGCGGCGAAGGACCTGCCCGATCCGGCCAAGGGGCCGGAGGCGAGGCTCTCCGAAGCCGAAGGGCAGGAAGCATTGGTGGCGGCGCTCGATGCTCTGCCGCCGCGCCAGCGGGCCGCCATCGCCCTGGCCTATGAGGAAGGGCTGAGCGGCGCCGCGGCGGCGGAAGCGCTGTCCGTCTCGGAGCGGGCGCTGGAAGGCTTGCTGCGCCGGGCGCGGCAGATGCTGCGGGTCCGGCTGGATCCTGGAGGGATGAGATGAGGCTCGGCAGCTTCGCCCGCCGGCTCGATGCGTCGGGGCCGGCGCTGGAGCAATGGCCGGAACGGGAACGCCGCGCTGCGGAGGCCCTGCTGGCCACCTCGGCCGAGGCGCGGGCGCTGTATGGACGGGCGCGGGCGCTGGATCGCGCCCTGCGCGATGGCCTGCCGCAGCCGGATACCGCGGCGGTGGCGCGCCTCCGCTCCGGGGTGGCTCGGCGGATCGCCCGTGCGCCCCTGCCTGCGCCGCCGACGTTCTTTCAGCGCCTGACGGATGCGCTGAGCCCGGCAGTCCCGGCCCGGCTGCGGCGCCCTGGTTGCCATGGCCTCCTGCGCGCTCTGGCTGGCACTGGCGCCGCCGGGCGCGCCGGCAGGGGATCCGCTGGCACCCTTGCAGGCCCTCCCCTTCACGGTGGAGCCGCTCTGATGCGTCTGTCCGGCGGCGCAATACTGGGCGCGGCGCTCGGCGCTTCGATGGTGCTGAACCTGGTGCTGGCGGGCTTGCTGCTGGCGGGGGCGCCGCAGCCCGCGGCCCAGCCCCGCGGTTTCGAGCGGATGGTGGCGCGGATCGAAACCGCCCTGCCCGAGGCCGACCGGCCGAAATTCCATGCCGTGCTGGAGGCCGAGCGCAACCGCTACGACCCCCCCCTCGCCGCCCTGCGCGCCGCCCGCGCGGAGGTGGACGCGGCAATGACCCGTGAGCCCTTCGAGCCTGACGCCCTGCGCGCCGCCATGCAGGACTGGTCCGACCGCTGGGTCGCCTTCAGCGCCGCCTACAGGGACATGATGGTGCAAGCCATGGCGGCGATCTCGCCGGAGGGCCGGGCGCAGGTCGCCGCGGCCCGC
>JADGHC010000336.1 GCA_019689655.1 Microbispora sp. | reverse complement strand
CGGGTGCCCTCCTTCTCCGTTCCCAAGGCAATGGCCACGCGCTTGAACAGCAGGCTGACAAAGCACAGCCGCTCGATCGCATCCATCGCGGACATCTGCTCGACGTCGCCGTGGCTGTACAAGTTCCTCATGCCGGACATGGCGCCCATGGTGAGGAACTTGAAGCCTTCTTGCTCGCTTCGGTCGTTGGCGGTCGTCAGGGCATTGAGCGCGATGAGCGGCGGGTCACCGCCGAAGGCCTTCGCCATCAAGTCGCGGCCGAAAGTCTCGTGGTCGCCGAGGGCGTCCTGGATGAACTTCTCGAAGCGCTCCAGGGCCTTGCGGACGGACTCGTTGAAGTGGCCGTCGCGAAACATCACCGTGATGTCGTCCGCGAGCGCCTTCTGTAGGTCCAAACGGTCGAGCACCGCCACCATGTCCTGCGAAGGGTGCCGCACCCGGCTCGGTTCGGGAATCTCGATCACCTGGAGATCCTTGCGGATGCGAAAGCCCAGCGCCTCCATGGGCGCCGCGATGGCGTCGAGGTGGGCCTTGGTGACTCGCTCGCCCTTGCGGGCCTTCCACCCGACGCCGCCTCGGACGATTCGCAGGACGAGAGCCTTGGGCTTTCGGGGATAGCGCCGCATGACGTTCTCAAGCAGATGCGCGATGTCCTCCCTTTTGTTCTTCTGCTTCTTCCAGCAATCCTTGAGCCCCATGTCGTAAGCGACCTTGCGGACACAGAAACCGCTCCCGGGGGACGTGGACGGCGCGATCTCCGCTAGCGCGGTAGCGAGTCGTTCGATCTGCTCGCGGCGCGCCTTGGTGATGCGCATGGCGGGTTGCGCTAGCGGGGGTCGTTTCTGCTTTGCGCTACCAAGCGTCATCCACTGGCGCCCTCCAGCACCTTCGCCTGTTGCTCAATCTCTTGGAGCAGCTCCTTCCTGTGCGCCTCGCGCCAGGAGGCGGTGAGGGAACCGTTGAACGCACGTACCATTAGGCATGCAAAGAGCTCGTTCATCCGGCGCGCGGTATGCATGCGCTTGTCGTCGAGCGCGGCGATGGACTCCGCACGCGACTCAAAAGCCCTCACTGCTCGGGGATTGGGCAGGCTGATCTCAAAGGCGCCAAGTTGCTCTTGATTCAGCTTCGGCATCCGAAGCCTGTCTGACAACCTGGAGGCGTATGCAACGAACTCGTCCGAGCGAAGCAGGGCTGTAAGGAACCAGGGACCGAGACGTCTATCGATTGGTAAGAGCGGGTAGATGTCTGCGCTGCACAATCCCTTCATTCTCGGGAACGCCACCTTGTTGAGATACGGCCGGATCTTCGAGTAGAGCACATGCCGTTCGGTGAAATAGAACTTTCCACTGCGGAGCCGACTTGCTCGAACGGATTTCACGTTGATGATCCGACCGCTGCTCTTCTCGATGTTCTCTCCTCCTATGTGCGGCAAGTCGTAATACTCCCGCCTATCGGGATCGACAAGCGCACCCCCGATAGCAACCAACTCGTTCAGCCGGATTCGCTTCGCTGAAGGCGCGGGGTCGCCGAACATCTTGATGAACAGGACGGGAAGGATGCGGTCGGCCTTGGCGTCGGCTTCAGCGCGGAGACGGCGGAGGCGGTCGGCCTGGTCGAGGATCTCGACGATGCGGCGCTGTTCGGAGAGGGGGGGGAGGGGGATGCGGCACCGCCCAAGGTGACTTGCGTCAATGTGCGGGATTCCGGACCCACGATGAACGGAACGCAGATAGGCGTACTGCGTCTGGAGAAAGTAATACAAGTACTTTCGATCCAACATCGGCAGTGGCTTGAGCTTCGCTAGAGTGGAGCCAAGCACACCTCCCGGAGACAATCCAACGAGCCCGAACCGGGCACCGTCCCAGACAATGAGGACATCACCGTCCTCGGTGATTACCTCACCGTTCCGTGCTGAAGCGAACTGAGATGGTGATCCACTCTCGAACGCCTCGATCGTGATATACGGCAGGGGTGCCGTCTCGGAAGGGAAGTTCTCCACATGCGTGGGGCGCTTGCCCTTTATGACCTTCACGACTTGCGCGACGGGCGGTGTAAGCCACTCCATCACGCCCCCTTCACTTCCTGGAGCAATTTCTCCAGCCCGTCGGTGATCTGCTTCTCGATCGAGAGCACCTCGCGGATGAGCTCGGCCGGGTCCTCGTCGGGGACGGGCTCGGCGACCCGGGGCTTGTAGCGCGAGGCGGCGAGGTTCCAGTCGTTCTCGGCGATCGTGTCGAACGTCGCCCACCAGCAGCGCGGCTCCTCGCTGCCCGCTTCGAGCACCGCGCCCGCTTCGACGCCACGCGGCGTCTCGAACTTCGCCGCCCTGTACTTGGCCCAGGCGGCAAGCAGGCTCGGGATGTCGTTCTTCTCGGGCGTCTCGGGGCGGCCGCCGCCCTGGATCTTGTCGGGGTCGTACCCGTCGTTCTTGACCTCGTAGAACCAGACGTGCTTCGTCGCGGCCTTGTCCTTCGCAGACTCGCTCTTCGGGCGGCGGAAGACGAGCACCGAGGTCTTGACGCCGGCGTAGGGCTTGAAGACACCGGCGGGGAGCGAGACGACCGCCAGGAGCTCGTACTCGCGCAGCAGTTTCTCACGCAGCTCCTTGTGAGCTGTGGTCGAACCGAAGAGGGCACCCTCGGGCACGACCACGGCGCAGCGGCCGCCCGGCGCGAGCGAGCGGAGCATCAGCGCGAGGAAGAGCAGCTCGCTCTTCTTGGACTTGGTGGGCAGGTCCTGGCGGATGGACTCCTTGGGGATCTGGCCGGCGAAAGGCGGGTTCGAGAGGATCACGGAGTAGCGGCGGTTCAGATCGTCCTCGGTCAGGCCGCTCATCTCCGACAGCACGTTGGCGCGCTTCAAGCGGGCCTTGCGGATCCCGTGCAGCACCAGGTTCATCATCGAGATCCGCATCATCTGGCGGGAGACGTCGGTGCCGTAGATCGAGGCCTCCAGCCGGCCCCAGTCGGGGATCTTCTCGCCGGGTCCTTTGCGGTAGGTCTGGAGGTTCGGGATCTCCCTTTTCGCTTCCGCGATCGTCTGGCCGCGCTTTTCGAGCCAATCCTCACCGTAGATCGGCACTTCCTGCGGCTGCTCGCTGTACCGGGCGAGGATATAGTCCACGACATCGATCAAAAACCCCGCCGTGCCGCAGGCCGGATCGTAGATGGTGTCGCCCAGGTCGGGGTCCACCATCTCGACCATGAAGGCGCGGATCTGGCGCGGGGTTCGGAACTGGCCGTTGAGCGCCGACTGCCCGAGGTGGGTGAGCAGGTACTCGAAGATGTCACCCTTGACGTCGGGGCCGAACTTGCGGAAGTCGATCGAGTCGAGCTCGTCGACCACCTGCTTGAGGACGTTCGGGTCGACGATCTCGAGCACGGCGTCGCGGAAGTACTCGGCGACCTGGGGCTCGTCCTTCACGAGCGAGGCCATGTAGGGGAAGACCTCGTCGCGGACGAAGTCACGAAGCTCGTTGCCGCTCTTGAAGCGCCACTTGGACCAGCGGAAGCGCTCGGCCTGGCCCGGGAAGAGGCGCACGCCGTTGCCGGCGCCGAGCCGGCCCTTGAGCTCCCGCGTCGCCTCCTCTTCGTCGAGCAGCTTCAGATAGATGAGGTAGGAGATCTGCTCGATGTAGGTAACGGGGTTCGTGACCCCGCCAGCCCAGAGGATGTCGGTGATGCGGTCGAGCTTGCGGCGTAGGTTCTGGTCCATCGGTTTGCTCGTTCCTCTCTATCCCGCGGCCTTGAAGACACCCTCGTTCAGCTCGTCCACGACCTGCTTGAGCCCCTCCTCACCGAAGAGCTCGATCCCCTTGCCGGCGGCATCGAGGATCGAGAGCGGCGGCTCAAAGAGGTCCTCGAGGCGCACGCGACCCGTGGCGATGCCGCGGTTCTTGAGCAGGCAGAGGTACTCGGCCTGCTGCGCTGTCAGGGAGCGCGCGACGAGCCAGGCGCGGAACGCTTCCTCCAGCTTCTCCTCCCGGCTCTTGATGCGCAGTCGGCCGAGGGCGGCGCGGATGAAGTCGACGAGCGAGCCGCCGGGGTTGCGGTAGGCGCGGCGGAGGTTGTCCTCGTTGAAATAGTGCTCGGGCCGGTTGAGACGGCGGGAGAGCTCCTGTTCTTCTTCTTCGGTCAGCGGCTCGTTGTCGCGCACCTTGCGCAGGATCGGGTCATCGTCGGCCGCCTCCCGGATCATCTTCTCCCAGTAAGTGACATACTCTTTCTTGTCGATGCGCTCGCCCTGGGGCCCGACCTCGATCCAGGTGACGGCCTCGAGCCACTCGTCCTCAAGGCCCAGCTCGATCAGCTCGCCGGGGGGCTTGGGCGGGGTAGTCGGGCCGCCCGGAGCGCGGCCGCCGCCCGTGCTGGTGAAGACGGCAGCGTCGGAGTCGTTGAAGTGCTCGTGGTTCTTGAAAAAGTCGTAGATGACGAACTTCTGCTTGCCGATGTGCGGGGCGGTGCGGGTGCCGCGGCCGCGCATCTGCTGATAGAGGATGGGGCTGCGCACGCGCCGGGCCATGACGAGGTGCAGCACCTCGCGGCAGTCGAAGCCGGTGTCGAGCATCCCGACGCTGACGGCCACCATCGGGTAGGTCTCGGTCTTGAACTTGCGGATGAGCGCGTTCGGATCGACCACGTCGGAGGTGATGACCTCGGCGTAGCGGCCTTTGAGCTCCGGATGAAGCTCGTTCAGGTACTGGGCTAGGCGGGCGGCGTGGTGCTTGGTGATGGCGAAGACGATGGCTTTGCCGGGGCCGGGGTCTTGCAACGGCGCGAGCTCCTTGTAGCGCTCCCAGGCGAGGCGATCGAACTCCTCCATCATCAGCCGGTTCGTTGCCTCGTTGGTGAAGCGGCGTTCGAACTCGGCCGGGTCGTAGTGCTCGTCGTCGACGTCGGCGCCTTCAGCGAGGATCTCGGTGATCCCGGTCGCAAAGTAGTAGGGCACGAGGTACTCGTCGCGGAAAGCGTCCTGGATCGGATAGGAGAAGTCGGGCTTACCCGGCTCGCACTGGTAGAACTCGTAGGTATTGCGCTCGATATAGTTCGCGGGCGTGGCGGTGAGCCCGACGTGGACGGCGTCGAACTTCGTGAGCGCCGTCTGCCAGGCGCCGTAGATCGAGCGGTGGCACTCGTCGGCGATCACCACGTCGAAATAGCCGGCGGTGTAGTCGTCCACCTGGCCGATCATCGTCTGGAGCAGTGCGACCGTGATCTGTTGCTCCTGGCGCGCCATGCCGGGGCGGAGCCAATAGCTGGAGTACGCTGGAAGGAGGTCCTGGATCGCCTCCAGGGCCTGCTTGGCGAGCTGGTCGCGGTCGACGAGGAAGAGCACCCGCTCGGCCCAGCCCGCCTGGAACAGGCGCTTGAGATACAGGCAGATGAGGTCGGTCTTCCCCGTTCCCGTGGGCAGCTCGATCAGGAAGCGGCGCTTGCCGAGCTCCAGCGCGTGGTCGAGGGCGCGCATCGCCTCGGCCTGGTACGGGCGGACCGTGCGCGTCTCGCCCTGGCGGATGTAGTGCTCGGGGATCTCGATCGTGGCGAGCGGCTTTCGCGTGCTTCGCATCTCGACGAGGCGCACGAGGTCGCGCCTCGAGAAGAAGCCGGTGATCGGCCGGGCCTCGTCGTTCTGCCAGTCCCAGAAGTAGGTGAGCTCGCCGTTGGTAAGGAAGATGAAGGGCGCGCCGAGGGCCTTCGCGTAGGGCAGGGCCTGCTGCTTCGCGACGTAGGGATTGATCGCGTTCCTTTTGGCCTCGATCACCGCGAGCGGGCGGCCGCGCTGGTCGTAGAGGACGTAGTCGGCGCGGCCGCGGATGGGCTCGGCCGCTTCGAGAGCGGGGTCGAGCACGCAAACGAACTCCGCGATCACGCGCAGGTCGCCCTCGGCACTCGGGTCGAAGACGAGCGGCCGGTAGGCCGGGTCGGGGTTCAACGGCTCTAGACGGATCTCGCGGTGATACCACGTGCCGTCGGGATTCTGGACCTTCTTGCTGACGTACTTTTTGACGGAGAACTCACCTCCCAGAGCGGGGTCGGTGCAGCCGCGGTGCCAGACGAGGACGAGCTTGCCCTGCCGGCTGCCGCCGCGGTCGGCCCGGAAGAGACACCAGGAGCCATCGGGGATCGTCGGCTCCATGGAACGGCCTTCGACCCGAGCGACAAAGTGGTCGCGGGTGAGACGCACGTGGCGAGGCACCGCCATCCAGCCCTGTTCGTCGGGGAGCTGCGTGACGGGGGCGTCGCAGCCGAAGGCGCCGGCTGCGGCGACGAGGTCGTAGACGGGGGCGTGCGTCTCGTACGGGCGGGCACGGGAGCGATCGACCAGCCCGGTCGCTCGTGCTTCCGAGGCGACGGCGACCTCTGCTCGTACGGCGGACTTGTCCGCCGGATCCCAGCCGGCCTGCCGGAGCAGGTCGTCGATGGCGATGCGGGCGTCCGCCTCGCTCTCGTGCCGAGTCATCGAGTGTACCTCGTCCATCGCAAGGGTCCGAAAGCGCGCAGGCCCATGTGGTCTTGAACGACCACCGCCAGCCGCTCGTGGGCAATCTTCCTCCTTGAGAATGCAGGCTGGAAGCCTGCCCCCCGACTGTCCTCGATCGTCGAGCGGACGAGCCAGACCCGTTGGGGCTTGGCGATGTTCGGGTCTACGAGGGTCGCCCCCATGGCGAAGGCGTGTCGCGCCTCTCGGATCGCCCACTCGATCAAGGTGTCGAAGAGCGGATGCCCGGGGCCCATGAGCTTCGTGCGCTCGGGGACACGCACCTTGCTCGCGACGCTGACGAGCTGCTTATCGAAGACGAAAGGGGTGTCGTAGGTGTCGGACAGAGGCTGCCGGCGCTCGCGGGCGACTTCCAGGAGGGCGGCCGGTGTTGGGCCGATGTGCCACACGGGGAAGTGGTCGTCCTTGCGGACC
>JADGHC010000335.1 GCA_019689655.1 Microbispora sp. | reverse complement strand
AACGTCCTCACCGGGAAGATCCCCGACCACCCGCCGACCGCCGACCACTTCGCCCTCGTCGGCGACTGGGGCCTGTACACCAACGACAGGTACGGAGTGTGCGGCCCCACCGCCGTGGCCAACCAGCGCAAGCTCGTCTCCCGCTACCTCGGCGGAGCCGAGCAGTCCCCGACGCTGGCCGACGTCTACGACCTCTACCGCCGCTCCGGGAACCCCGACTTCGACCCCGCCACCGGCGCCGGCGACAACGGCGTGGTCATGCAGACGATGCTGGAGGCCCTGCTCGCCGGCGGGATCGGCGGGGTGAAGCCGCTGGCGTTCGCGAGCGTGGACCCCCGCGATCTGGACGAGCTGCGGGCCGCGATCGCGATCTTCGGGTCCCTGCTGCTCGGTGTTGATCTGCAGGTGGCGCAGGAGACGCAGACCGACCGCGGGCTGTGGGACTACCGCCGCACGCCGGAGTGGGGCGGGCATGCGGTGCTGTGCGGCCGGTACGTCGATACCAGCCCTGATCGGCTGGATCGTACGGCGGTCATTACGTGGGCGCAGGTCGTTGACACCACGAACGCGTTCCTGCAGCACCAGTTGGAGGAGGCGTGGGTCGTGATCTGGCCTGAGCACCTGGGGACGGTGGCGTTCCAGGAGGGCGTGGATCAGGCGGCGCTCGCTGCGGCGTTCGAGGCGTTGACGGGCCGCCCGTTCCCCGCCCCGGTCCCCACGCCTGTGCCGGCCGGGGACGCCGATGCGGCGCTCGCGCAGGCGATGCGCACCTGGCTGGCGGCCAAGGGCCTGTGATTGTCGGCGGACGGCCCGACCTCGTGCGGACAGCATTCGCCAGTGCACTGACCTGCCCGAACGTGGCAGGTTTTTTCGTTCCCCGCCCCCGTGGGCGGCCGACCCCTTGAGGAGGGGCACATGAAGAAGTGGCTGATCGACATGATTGAGCGTGCTGTACGGACCGCTGCGCAGGCCGCGCTCGGCGTCGTCGGAGCGGGAACTGTGGGGCTGCTCGACGTCGACTGGGCGACGGTCGGCTCGGTGGCTGGCCTGGCGGCCGTCGTGTCGGTGCTGACGTCGGTCGCGGCCGGCTTTAAGGGCGACCCGACCACGGCTGGGTTCACGACGACGAGCCGCTGAGCTGAGGGCTCGGGCCTGGCGCGGACCGCCCGGGATCCCTCTGACGGAAGGGCGCCCGCTCCCCACCGTGATACCTACGGGGGGAGCGGGCGCCCGTCCTCGTTTTGTCGGCCCTCCCGTACTGTTCATTCCAGGTCCTGGAGGGCTGGAGCGCCGCCCGGGTGCCTTACGCGAGGGTGCGAAGCGCCCACCCTGGCGAGGGTGGGCGCATCTGTCGGTGTCGTCGCCTATGCTCGGCGCGGGTCTTGCTCGGTCCCACCGGAAGCGCCAGCCTCTGCGCGAGGGGAGGCGGCGCTTTCGTCATGCCTGGGAGAACCTACTCGTCCACCGTGACGTGCTCGGTACTGGTGAGGAGCTGGCGGATCACGTGTGGCCGTGACGTGCCATCCTCGGCCGCCTTGGCATCCAGGGCGGCGATCAGATCCTCGGGCAGGCGGACGGTGATCTGCCGGCCTACTGGGGGACGCCCGCGGGTGTCCCGGTACCCGTCCGACCGCAGGTCTTGCACGTACCGGCGGACGTGCGCGCGTGCGTCGTCCTCATCGAGGTAGCAGTGGGTGTCTCGCCCTTGCTCGTCGAGGTCGCACCTGTAGATGCGGGTGACCTCCGCACCGTCGATGATGATTTCCACCTCGTTACCGTTCGGGTGGACCAGTCTCATGCTGCAACCTCTGTAATGCTCGTGATGGTCAGCAGGTCGGTGTTCCAGATGAGGATCGCGTCGTGCGGGTCGCCGTCGGGGGTGGTGTCGTCTACCTCGGCACCGTCGAACCCGGCAGCGGCGAGGTAGTCGCGGACCTCGTTCATCTCCAGCAGCGCCCAGGTGCTATAGCCGGCGGGGTCGAAGTTGCCGATCTCCCTGACGGCCTCAACGGCCTCCATGACGTCCCGGTAGTCGGCGATGTTCGCGGTGTCGGCGATGGTGATGGTGTGGACGATCGGCCCGTAGCAGGCGGCGTCGTCGGCGTTGGTCGCGAGGTAGATGCCGGCGCCGGTGCCGCCGTGGATGGTGGTGATCTGGGTGTCGCTGCCGTGGTAGCCGATCATCGCTGTCTCCTTTTTCCGCTTGCGTTTATTCTGACTCAGGCAAGCTTTAAACGCAAGCGGAAAAGGCGAGTCTGCTCGGCTCAACAAGAGCGCCCCAACCCTGCGCGAGGGGTGGGGCGCTCTCGTCGTGTCCGGGGTCATCTGAGTTCTGGCGCGGAGACCCCCGCCTTCAGGCGGGGGAGGAAGCGCCATCCTCCCTTCCGTAGATCGTTCTTAACTGATCTTTTGCTAGAATGTGAGGTATGGCGCAGATTGTGAAGCGGGCGTACAAGTACCGCTTCTACCCGACCCCCGAGCAGGCCGAAGAACTGCTTCGGACGTTCGGCTGCGTGCGCCTCGTCTACAACAAGGCCCTGGAGGAGCGGACCCGCGCCTACACCCAAGAGGGCCGCCGCGTCTCCTACGTGGAGACCTCGGCCGCGCTCACCCAATGGAAGAGAACCCCCGAACTCGCGTTCCTGAACGAGGTGTCGTCGGTTCCGCTCCAGCAAGCATTGCGGCACCTGCAAGCGGCGTTCGCGAACTTCTTCGCCAAGC
Source organism: Microbispora sp. (assembly GCA_019689655.1). Classification (GTDB taxonomy): domain Bacteria; phylum Actinomycetota; class Actinomycetes; order Streptosporangiales; family Streptosporangiaceae; genus Microbispora. The sequence goes on along the minus strand of JADGHC010000335.1, from coordinate 4,199 downwards.
GAGCGAAGTACCCAACGTTCAAGAGCAAGAAGAAGTCCCGGGCGTCGGCCGAATACACCCGCAGCGCGTTCCGCTGGCGCGACGGGCAGCTCACCCTGGCGAAGATGAGTGAGCCCTTGCGTATCGTGTGGTCGCGTCCCCTCCCCGAGGGTGCGCAGCCGTCCACCGTGACGGTGTCGCGGGACGCGGCCGGGCGGTGGTTCGTGTCCATCCTCGTGGAGGAGACCATCCGCCAGCTCGACCCGACAGACAACCGGGTGGGGGTGGACGCTGGTATCAGCGCTTTGGTGACGCTCTCCACCGGGGAGAAGATCACCAACCCGAAGCATGAACGCCGCGACCGGCGCAAGCTCGCCAAGGCGCAGCGGGCGCTCGCCCGCAAAGCCAAAGGCTCGGCGAACCGCGAAAAGGCCCGGCTCAAGGTCGCCCGCATCTACGCCCGGATCACCGACCGCCGCCGCGACTTCCTGCACAAGGTGACCACTCGGCTCGTCCGTGAGAACCAAACGGTCGTGATCGAGGACCTGACCGTCCGCAACATGGTGAAGAACCGTTCGCTGGCCCGCGCCATCTCGGATGCGAGCTGGCGGGAGCTGCGGGGCATGCTGGAGTACAAGACCGCCTGGTACGGCCGGGAACTCGTGGTGGTGGACCGCTGGTTCCCCAGCAGCAAGCTGTGCTCCGCATGCGGAGAACTGGCCGAGTCGATGCCGCTCAACGTCCGGGAGTGGGCCTGTTCCTGCGGGGCGGCACATGACCGGGACGTCAACGCCGCACGTAACATCCTCGCCGCCGGGCTGGCGGAGAGGTAAAACGCCTGTGGAGCTGGTGTAAGACCTCAACGGAGTCCTCCGAGCGGGCGACTGGCTGTGAAGCAGGAAACCCGACCCGTGAGGGTTGGAATCCCCTCCCTTCAGGGAGGGGAGGAAGTCAACCTCCGTCAGCCGGGCGGTGACGCATAAGGGCCGCTGGGCTCGCATGCCTGGTCTGGATGGTCACTGGGCCGGGGCGTACAGGCCGCGCCCGGCGCGTACAACCACGCCGCCGTCGGCGAGCCCGACGAGCGTGTTCCTCACCGACCCGAGCTTGACCGCCTTCCCGCCGTCGGCGAGGACCTCCGCGAGGATGTCGTCGGCCGTCATCGGCTCCCCAGCGCTCGCGAGAACGGCCAGGATGCGATCCTCCAGGCGGCCACCGCCGCGCGCGCTGATCGGCTTGACCGGCTGCTCCTGCCCGTCCTGCCCGTCCTGCTCGGCCTGGAGCGCCGCGCACAGCGCCTCGAACGCGACAGGGTCGTTCCGGACGGCGTACGCCTCGCCGGCCGCGGCGTGCGAGGCGACTTCCAGGGTAGGGGGGTCGCCGGGCCCGTACAGCTCCAGGATCTCCGGGTCCAAGCCCGGGGTGGGCGCGATCGACCCGATGCGCCAGTGCCGCATCATCGCGGTCGGCCGCGGCGAGGACAGCAGGTAGCCGGTGCCCTGCGTGCCGGGCGCGTCGTCCTCGTCCTCGTCGTCGTCCGGGTCGAACTGCGACCGGAGCACGCGCGGGGCGAGGGTCTTGGGGATCGGCTGGAGCTGCTCGCCGGTCGGGAGGAGGCCGTCGGCGACGAGTTGCCGCATCATGGACGACGACCAGCGGAGCAGGGTGACCTCGCCCTCCTTGAGCATGGCCCGCAGCGTGTCCGAGCCGCCCAGCTCCTCCAGGTGGGAGGCCTGGGCGTCAAGCTCGATCCCGACGCCGACGCTCCTGCCGGTACGGCCGAGCTCCTTCACGAGCCGCGTCGCCTCGTCCCGGTACGGGGCGCCCCGCTCCAGCAGACGGTTGGCCTCGTCGATCCGGACGGACAGCAGCGGGTCGGGGTCGCCGAGGCGGAACGCGTTCCGGCCGGCGGCGCTGTAGCGGCGCATCCGGTCCTCGGCCACCGAGACGGCCGACCGCAGCATGAGAATCGCGCCCTCCTGCGTTGTGACCCGCCAGTCGACCTGGCCCTCAGCCTCCGGCGCGCTCTGGCCGCCCTTGAGGTCGGCGTACCACGTCACGATGCCGTTGCGCTTCTCGGCCGCGTTGATGTACTGCACCACGCGGCTCTTGCCGGCGCCGGTCGTGCCGAACACGAGCGCGCGCACCGCGGAGCCGGTCGACGGGTCGAACAGGCGGCGGCGGGCGGGGCGGCCGTTGTGGTAGCGGCCGACGACGATCCGCCCGTGCCGGTCCATCATCATGTCCGCCACCGTGGGCGGCGGCATTACCGCGAGCGGGTTGGACGGGTACACGGTGACCAGCGCCCGCCGCAGGCCGTCCGTCTCCACCGCGACCCGGGTCGGGTCGTTGACGCCCAGGGCCGAGCACAGCGCGGCCAGGTCGTAGCGGATGACCTGCCCCTGCGGTACCTCAAGCGCCAGCTCTACGACCTGGCCAGCAGCGACGGCGACGCTCACCGGGTGCTCCCCTCGCCGCTCGCGCTCGGGGGACGGCCGACCCTGACGCTGGTCAGGACCGCGTTCGGCATGGCCACGGGGGCGATCCGCTGCGCCCAGACCACGGCCGGGTCAACCTCCGCGGGCCGGCCGATCGTCAACAGGCGGACGCCCGCGCCGCGACCGGGCACCGGGCCGATGCTGATCAGCTCCTCGGGGACGTCGGTCACGGCGGACAACCGGCGGATCGAGATGTCCGGCACCGGCTCGCCGGGCGTCGTGGACCGGATGATCGCCCGCATGGCCGCGGGCCCGGTCTCCTCGATGTCGTCCAGTGCGGTGCCGGGCGCGGCCCCGCCGTCGATCGCGACGTTCCGCGCCCACCATTCCGCAACCGGGTGGGCTTCGGGCTCCAGCGGCATCGGGGCCAGGTCTGTGACCGGTGCCGGGGGCGGCGGGGACATCATCATGCGGGCGGCCCGGGCCGGGCGCAGCACGCCGACTCCGACCGTCCACAGCATGAGGCCCACGGCATCCCACCACTGCGGCCCAGGTATGGCGCGCTCTACGACGAGCAGCGCCGCGAGTGTCGCTCCGGGTGTCAGGTACAGCGCGCTGGCCGCCGCTTTCTGGTGCCCGTCGGGCTTCCAGAGCCTCAGCGTGGCCAGCCCGCCCAGTGACAGCACGGCGTCGGCCACCAGCGCGGTTGCGGTCAGGTCGCCGATGAACAGGCCGGCGGCGGCCGAGAGCGCCCCGGCGGCGGTCGCGAGGAGCCCCGTGCCATTGCGGATCTTGTCCAGGGCGCGGCGGGCGCGGTCGACCTGCGGCCAGTACGGGACCGTGAGCTCCACCCTCGCGAGCGGCGGTGGGGTCGGCGGCATCGTCATCTCCTCCTGTTCAGCGGTTGCTGTAGAACTCGGCCTCGGCCATCGGCACGGGCATGCTCTGGGCTGCGTCGGCGACCGGCCCGTAGTCGGCCTGGTGCGCGGCGGCGGTCTCCTCGAACAATGTCGCGAGGTCCTCGGTCGCGGCGGCCATCGCCTCGGCGGCGGCCAGGACCTGGCGCATGACGGCGGCGGCGTTGCGGTGCTCGCTGATCGTGTCCACGTCAACGGCGAGACGCGCCATCTGGTCGGCCAGCCGGTCCACCGAGGCCGAGCAGCCCTCCACGTACTCGTACGTCGAGCGCACGCGCTCGCTCAGGCCGCGCAGCTTGACCCCGGCGGCGGCGAGTTGGACGAGAAGGATGCCGTACGTGACGACGGTCTCGATCACACCACCGGCCGTCTCGATCACGCCGCCCGCGCCGTCGGCCTTCTCCAGCTCTCCCATCTCGGTCTCCTACTCCTGGTGGTATTCGCGCTCAGCAGGGCGCGTGTGGCCGGCGTCCCGCACGGCGTCCGCCAACGGCTTGTGTCTGGCTGCCGCGTTGCTCCCGGCCACGGAGATGGCCTCGGCGGCGCGCGGGAGATTCGCGGCGATGGCCTCGGCGTGGGCCTTGACCACGGCGGTCTGCTCCATGAGCCGGATGACCATGCCCTCCAGCACGCCCGGCACCTTGAGGTCCACGATCTTGGCGTGCAGGGCCTCCAGCCGGTCCAGCAGCGCGTCGCAGCCGTCGGCCGTCTTCTGCGCTTCGGCCACGCCGTCGGTGATCTCCTCGGCCATGTCGGCGTCGGCCTCGATCACGTCGTAGATGGTCAGCTCCGCGTCGTCGTACTGCGTGGACCGCACAGCGGCGGCTGGAGCGGGCGTGGGCCGCACGGTGGCGGGGGTGGGCAT
>JADGHC010000334.1 GCA_019689655.1 Microbispora sp. | reverse complement strand
AGGACCACGTGCCGCAGGAGCTCGCCGGAACGAACCAGGTTCTGGACGGCATGCAGGAGAAGGTCTCACTGGATGAGTTCCAGCGGGACGTCGAGAGGCGATACTGCTAGCTCAGCGGTAGCGGCCATACAGGACATTCCGGCACGTCGGCAGCCGAGCTCCACGTGGACGGCCCCCGAGGCCGCCCTCGCGACTGTCGTGGCCGTTGTCATACCTGCCTGTGTCCAGGATGCGCCACTCCGCCGTACGTTCCCCGGCGAGGAGGCGCACAAGGGTGCTCTTGCCGCTCTGGCGGGCCCCGTTGATCAGCACGACGCGGGTGTCGCTCAAGGCGTCAACGGCCGGCTTTTCCGCGTGCCGTGGCACCGCTGCGCCGAGTGGAGTCTGCGAAAAGGTTTCCCCAGCTCAGAACGGCACACGACACCGTCCCCGTGGCGCGTTGGTCATGATCGCTGGTGAATTGGTCGCTGCTCTCGTGGGTTTGGTCGCAGGGTCCGTGGTGAGCTGGTCGTGGGATGGCCGGGGCTCCGGTCGCCGAGCGAGGGGACCGCTGTGGTGGGAGAGGTCTCGTCTGCGGCTGAGAGCGAGCAGGGCGTTCTGCGAATATTGTGACTCTGGTCCTGAAGGTCTACCGCGGAGTCACCCCCTATGAGCGAGGTAAGCGAGCCGGCACCCGGACAGCCCGAGCGGAGCGATCCGGCGGCGCTGCGGCAGGCGCTGGCGGAGGCGGTGGAGCGGGCTTCCGGCGCCGCGGAGCTGGCCCGGCTGATCACGGACTACCAGCGGCGGCTGGAGGAGGTGGCGCGCTCGGAGGCCGAGGCCCTGACCAAGATGCGTGAGGCCGAGGCGCGGCTGAAGACCGTCGAGCGGCAGAACGCGCAGCTCGCCAAGCAGCTCGCGGAGCAGAAGTACCAGACCGCCGTCGCCAACTGGAAGCTCGCCTCGCTGCAGGAGAGCCGGTGGAGCAAGCTCGGCGACGCGATCCACAGCAAGAACCCCGGTGCGGTGGCCAAGACGCTCAGGGCGCAGGTGCGCAAGCCCCCGGCGCCCAAGCGCTCGGACTTCAAGCCGGAGATCCCCGCCGTGCCCGAGGTGAAGGCGGCCCCCGCCACGCCCGAGCCGAAGCCTCCGCAGGTGTCCGCGCCGCTCGCCGAGTTCTTCGTGGTCCCCAAGGGCCCGACGGCCCGGCCGTACATGACGGTCGCCGGGATCGTGGACCGGCAGACCGAGGCGCTGCTGCGGTACGAGTGGCGGCTGGTGACCAACTTCGGCCCGGACAACTGGGAGGCCATGCTCGACCAGCAGCAGCCGCATGTGCTGTTCGTCGAGTCCGTACGGCCCGGCCCCCGGCAGGGCAACGGCGGGCGCTGGCTGGAGGCGCTGGCCGGGGAGACGCGCGCGCTGCGCGACCTGGTCGCGGCCTGCCGCAAGCGGGGCGTCAAGACCGTCTTCTGGCACTCCGGCGGCCCGGTGTCGCGGGCGGTGCCGGCGGCCGAGCACTTCGAGTACGTGCTGACCACCACCGAGGCCCGGGCCCGCGAGTGGCGCGCGGCGCTGCGGCACGACCGGGTCGGCGTGCTGCCGCACGCGATCCAGCCCAGGGTGCACAACCCCATCCCGGCGGAGGGCGGCAGGACCGGGGAGATCGTCACCCTCGGCACGGTCACCCCTCCGGTCGCGGGCGCGGACTGGAAGCCGCTGGCCGGGCAGGGCGACGACCCGACGAGCTACGACGACGTGCTGACGGCCTACCGGCGGCCGGCCCTGGTGATCGCGGGTGCCGACGCCGAGCCGAGGGTGATAGGAGAGGTCGCGGCCTGCGGCACCCCCGTGCTCCAGGTGCGGGCGGGGGCCAAGGGCGAGGAGATCCTCGCCGCCGCCGAGATCCTCATGGCCGACGCCGGACGGCTGGACCGGGAGGCCCATCTCGCCTGGCGGGCCCGCACCAGCGTCACCCCGCTGCTCGACCCGATCCTCGACACCCTGGGCGTGCCGAGCGTACGCAACAGCGGCGTGATCACGGCGATCACCGCCGTCTCCGACCCGGCGGCGCTGGACCGCCTGCTCACCCAGGTCACCCGGCAGATCGAACGGCCGGGACAGATCGTCATCGTGGCGGACGGCCTGGACGCGGGACTGGTGGACAAGACGGTCCGCCAGGCGTGCCCGGAGGCCGACGTCGTGGTCCGCGCCACTCAGGAGCCGATCACGCTGGGCGCCGCCCTCGACCGCGCGGTCCGGCTCGCCGACGGCGACTACGTGGCCGTGCTCGACCCCAGGGACCTGTACGGCGAGCACTACCTGTCCGACCTCGTCCGGCACTTCGCCTCCACCGACGCCGAGGTGCTGGGGAAGGCGTCGTTCTACGCCCACCTGCCGGGGACCGGCGCGACGCTGCTGCGCCAGCCGGGGGCCGAGCACCGGTTCCTGTCCGAGGTGGCCGGCGGCACGATCCTCGCCCGCCGGCAGATCCTCACCGAGCTCGGCTTCGCCGACGTCTCCGAGGAGTGGGGCGAGGTCTTGATGCGGCAGTGCCGTACGGACGGGGTGCGGGTCTACTCGGCCGACCGTTACTCCTATGTCTGTGTGCGCGACTCGGCCGAGGGTTCGCTGCTCGGCTCCGCCCGGCTGGAGGGATACGTCCCGGCCGAGCCGCTGGCCCTGCTCTGACTCTCCGGCGAGGCCGGGCACGGCCTCGCCGCGGGCCGGTCCCTACACTGGCCGCGATGACCACCACAGCTCTCCCGGCCGGCCGCCTCCCGGGGCAGCCCCGCGGCCGCCGGGCGCTTGCCGTCGCGGCCCGGCGCGGCGCGTCGCGGGCCCGGGCGTCGACGCCGGGCGAGCCTGCGTACCCGCGGGGGACGTTCGCCACGATCACCGGGTGTCTCGCGCCGGCCGTCGCGTCCGGGTACGGCCCGGCATGATCATGGAGGCGCTGCGCGGCGTGCTCGGCGCGCCGCCCGTGCCGCGGGGATCGTGGACGCGGGAGGCGCGGTTCGTCTCCACGGCGGCGCTGCGCGGGACGGCCGGGCCCGCGGCCGAGGCGGCGGAGCGGCTGGCCGTACGGCTGCGCGCGCTGCCCGGGGTGCGGCGCGTGGACGTCCGGCCGAACGGGTTTCTCGTCATCGAGATCGCCACACCCGGACAGATCGTCGACGACATCCTGGCCACGTACGCTCCGGGGCCTCGGGGAGCCGGGGATGCCGGGCGGCCGGGGGAGGGCACGCGACCCCCGCAGGCCGGGCGATCATCGGAAACCACGCCGTTCACTGGGCGGTCGCCGTACGGACCGCGCCGGGCGCATACCGGAGCGGGCGACGACGGGCCGCCGGGGGAGACCGGGAACGAAACGGCGGCCGGGGAGGGCACGGCGGGTCCGTGGCCCGACTTCCCGCGCACCTGGGACAACCCCGGGTTCGCCATCCGCTACGCCTACGTTCGGGCGGGAGCCGTACAGCGCTGGGCGCGCGACCTCGGCGTCTCGGTCGGCGCGGCGGTCCGGCCCGGGCTTCTCGACGGCCCCCACGACCGGGCGGTGCTGCGGGTCCTGGCCGAACTGCCGAGCAGGAGAGAGAGCCGTGATCCGGGGTGGGCGGCCTACCTCGAACGGCTGGCCGAGGCCTATCACACCGCCTTCGAGCACGCGTCGCCGCTCCCCAAAGGGGACGAGCCCCCGTCGGAGACCCACGCGGCCCGGGTGCGGATGGCGGAGGCGGTGCGCCGGGTGCTCGAAGCGGGATTGGCGGAGCTCGGTGTCGCTCCGCCCGGCAAAATATGAGCAAAACCAGGTGATTGCCGGAAGCGGTGTCGCCGATGAACCGTGGACCCGAATATCTTCCGCCGCTCCTGTCTCGCAGGATGAACAGCGGGCGCGAGTGAATCGCAGGGTCGGCTAGCCTCGTTCGGGTGAGTCGATTCGCCCACCCGGCAGGCGACCTGCACGCCGCCTCAACCATCGTCGCCGTGACCGCCGGACTGCCCGAGGAGCGTCCGCCGCACGTGCCCGCCGACCTCAACGCGCTCGAACCGGCCATCTGGCCGCGAACGTCGGGCCGGACCGGCGGAGCCGTCACGATCGGCGGGGTCGACGTGCGCGACCTGGCGAAGGAGTTCGGCACGCCTCTGTACGTGATCGACGAGGACGACTTCCGCTCACGCTGCCGCGAGTATCGGTCGGCCTTCCACGACGGCGAGGTGCACTACGCCGCCAAGGCGTTCCTGTGCCGGGAGGTCGCCCGCTGGATCGACCAGGAGGGCCTCGGCCTCGACGTGTGCAGCGCCGGTGAGCTCGCCGTGGCGCTCAGCGTGGGCTTCCCGCCCGAGCGGATCACGATGCACGGCAACAACAAGTCCCTCGCCGAGCTGGAGAAGGCCGTCCAGATCGGCGTGGGCCACATCGTGATCGACTCGTACGAGGAGATCGCCCGCCTCGGCTTCCTCGCGGACAAGCACGGCGTGCGGCCGAAGGTGATGATCCGGGTGACCGTGGGCGTCGAGGCGCACACCCACGAGTTCATCGCGACCGCTCACGACGATCAGAAGTTCGGCCTGTCGCTGAGCAGCGGCGCGGCGGCCGAGGCGGTGCGGCGCGTCCTCGCGCTGCCGCAGCTCGAACTGGTCGGCCTGCACTCCCACATCGGGTCGCAGATCACCGACATCGGCGGGTTCGAGGTCGCGGCGAGCCGCCTGGCCCGGCTGCTTGTCGAGATCAAGGAGGAGCACGGCGTGGTGCTCCCCGAGCTGGACCTCGGCGGCGGGTACGGCATCCCGTACGTCGTGGGCGACGAGTCCCTGGACGTCAAGGTCATCGCGGACGGCCTGCGGGAGATCGTCACGAAGGTGTGCGAATCGGCCGGGCTTCCCGTACCGCGCCTCACGGTCGAGCCGGGCCGCTCGATCGCCGGCGTGTCCGGCGTGACCCTGTATGAGGTGGGCACGGTCAAGGACGTGGAGGGTTTGCGCACGTACGTGAGCGTCGACGGCGGCATGAGCGACAACATCCGCACCGCGCTGTACGGCGCCGAGTACACGGCCGTGCTCGCCTCCCGCGTGAGCCAGGCGGCGCCGATGCTGTCGCGCCTGGTCGGCAAGCACTGCGAGAGCGGCGACATGGTCGTGCGCGACCTGTACCTGCCGGGCGACCTGGCCCCCGGCGACCTGATCGCCGTCGCCGGCACCGGCGCCTACTGCCGGTCGCTGGCCAGCAACTACAACTATCTGCCCAAGCCCGCCGTCGTCGCGGTGTCCAACGGCCAGGCGCGGGTCATCATCCGCAGAGAGACCGAGGACGACCTGCTCAGGGGGCAGCTGTGAGCGGCCGTGCCGGGCAGTCCGGCGGCGAAGCGAGGAGGGGTCGTGAGTAAAGCCAAACCGGCGCTCAGGGTCGCGCTGCTGGGCTGCGGCGTCGTGGGTTCGCAGGTCGTGCGCCTGCTCCGCGAGCAGGCCGACGACCTGGCCGCCCGGGTCGGCGCGCCGCTGGAGCTGGCCGGCGTCGCCGTACGCAGGCTGGGGCGCAAGCGGGACACCGACGTGGACCCCGCGCTGCTCACGACCGACGCGGAGGCCCTGGTCACCCGGGACGACGTGGACATCGTCGTCGAGGTGATCGGCGGCATCGAGCCCGCGAGGTCGCTGATCCTGGCCGCGATGGCGCACGGCAAGTCCGTGGTGACCGCCAACAAGGCGCTGCTGGCCGAGGACGGCGCGATGATCCACCGGGCCGCCCGCGAGAACGGCGCCGACCTCTACTTCGAGGCGAGCGTCGCCGGGGCGATCCCGCTGCTGCGCCCGCTGCGCGAGTCGCTCGCCGGCGACCGGGTGCGCCGCGTGCTCGGCATCGTCAACGGCACCACCAACTACATCCTCGACAAGATGGACTCCACCGGCGCCTCGTTCAACGACGCGCTGGAGGAGGCCCAGGCGCTCGGGTACGCCGAGGCCGACCCGACGGCCGACGTCGAGGGCTTCGACGCCGCGGCCAAGGCGGCGATCCTGGCCGGCATCGCCTTCCACAGCCGGGTGACCGCCGCCGACGTGCACCGCGAGGGCATCACGGAGATCACCGCGGCCGACGTCGCCTCGGCCAAGGGCATGGGGTACGTCATCAAGCTGCTGGCGATCTGCGCCCGGTCCGACGACGGCAGGTCGATCGGCGTCCGCGTGCACCCCGCCATGATCCCCAGGTCGCATCCCCTGGCCGGGGTGCGCGAGGCGTACAACGCGGTCTTCGTGGAGGCCGAGTCGGCCGGCCGGCTGATGTTCTACGGCGCGGGCGCGGGCGGCGCGCCCACGGCCAGCGCGGTGCTCGGCGACATCGTCGCCGTGGCCCGCAACCGCCTCGCGGGCACCCGCGGACCCGAGGAGTCGACGTACGCCGACCTCAAGGTCCACCCGATGGGCGACAGCGTCACCCGCTACCACGTGTCGCTGGACGTCGCGGACAAGCCCGGTGTGCTCGCCCGGGTGGCCGAGATCTTCGCCAGGCACGACGTCTCGATCCAGACGGTGCGGCAGGAGGGCCGCGGCGACGACGCCCAGCTCGTGCTGGTGACCCACCGTGCCAGCGACGCCGCCCTGTCGGCCACGATCGAGGACCTGCGCGACCTGAGCATCGTCCGTGCGGTCGCGAGCGTCATGCGGGTCGAGGGCGACGACGCGCCCTGACGTCCCTTGGGCATGACGCCCGCGAACCCGCCCGGGGACGGGCCCGCGGGGCGGCGCGGGCGCGCAATAGGGATTTCCGGCCGAGCCGCCGGCGCGCGCCCCGCCGACCGACCGGCCGTCTGCCCGGGCATCGGCGCCCGTCGAACCGGTCGTCTGCCCGCCCCGGCGACCGGTAGGCAGGCCGTGCCGCCATCCGGCGACGGCCGGCGACGGCCGGGCACCGCCCGGGGCGGGCACCGTCCCGGGCAGGGGCGGAGATCGCCCGGCAATGGCCGGGGG
>JADGHC010000333.1 GCA_019689655.1 Microbispora sp. | reverse complement strand
GGCGGCCGGCGGCGTCCTGGTGGCGGCGCTGGGCCCGCTGACCGGTCTGGTCGTCAACGCGGTGTGCTTCGCCCTCGGCTCGCTGATCATCTCACTGGCCCTGCCGCGCGGCATGGGACGCCCGGCGGGCGGCGCCGCCCCGGCCGCCTCCGGCTACTGGCGGCGTTTCGGCGAGGGCTTCGCGTTCCTGCGCGGCGAACCGCTGCTGCTCACGATCATTGTCATGGTCGGGATCACCAACCTGCTGGACGCGGCGTTCGGCACCGTCTTGCTGCCCGTGTGGGCCGAGCGGTCCGGCAACGGGCCGTCCGCGATCGGCCTGAGCAACGGCGTGTGGAGCGCCACGGCGGTCGCGGGCAGCCTGGTGGCCGCGGCGATCGCGCACCGGATGCCGCGCCGGATCGTGTTCTTCGCCGGGTTCCTGCTCGCCGGGGCACCGAGGTTCCTGGCGCTGGCCGCCGACACGCCGATGTGGGCGGTGCTGGCGGTGTTCGCGGTGAGCGGGGCCGGCGGCGGCTTCCTCAACCCGATCATCGGGGCGATCGCCTTCGAGCGGGTGCCGCCGGGCATGCGGGGCCGGGTCAACGCACTGGGCGACTCGCTGGCGTGGGCCGGCATCCCCCTCGGCGGGCTGGCCGCCGGGGCCGCGGTGGCCGCGTTCGGGCTCGGACCGGCGCTGCTGATCGGCGGCGCGGCGTACTTCCTGACCACCAACCTGGCCGCGTTGTTGCCGCAGTGGCGTGAGATGGACCGCCTGCGCGGCCACGGCGCGCGGGGGAGAGCGGCCCAGCCGCAGGCCCCGGCCGGCGCGGGACTGACGCAAGCCAAGCAGGAGGCGGGGTGAGGTTCCCGGGTGCCGGAAGCCGCCCGTACGGCGACGCCGCGCGGCCGGGTGCGCCGGGGCGCGAGGCGATCACCGCCCGGCATCTGTGGGCAATCTGCGGCTCAATAGACTGGGCCACCGTGAATGCCAAGCCGCGTATCCCGAACGTCCTGGCCGCCCGGTACGCCTCCCCGGAGCTGGCCCGCCTGTGGTCCCCCGAGCACAAGGTGGTGCTGGAGCGCAGGCTCTGGCTCGCCGTGCTGAAGGCCCAGGCCGATCTCGGGATCGAGGTGCCGCAGCAGGCGATCGCCGACTACGAGAAGGTCGTGGAGGACGTCGACCTCGCCTCCATCGCCGAACGGGAGAAGGTCACCCGGCACGACGTCAAGGCCCGCATCGAGGAGTTCAACGCGCTGGCCGGGCATGAGCACGTCCACAAGGGCATGACCTCCCGCGACCTCACCGAGAACGTCGAGCAGCTGCAGATCCGCGACAGCCTGCGGCTGGTACGCGGCCGGGTGGTGGCGCTGCTGGCCCGCCTGGGCCGCCTGGCCGCCGAGCACTCCTCGACCGTCATGGCGGGCCGGTCGCACAACGTCGCCGCGCAGGCGACCACGCTCGGCAAGCGTTTCGCGACCGCGGCCGACGAGCTACTGGTGGCCTACGAACGGCTGGAAGACCTGCTGGAGCGCTACCCGCTGCGCGGGATCAAGGGCCCGGTCGGGACCGCGCAGGACATGCTCGACCTGCTCGGCGGCGACCGGGCCCGGCTGGCGGAGCTGGAAGACCGCGTCGCCGCGCATCTGGGGTTCGCCCGGCGGTTCACCAGCGTCGGCCAGGTCTACCCCCGCTCGCTCGACTACGACGTGCTGACCACGCTGGTGCAGCTCGCCGCCGCCCCCTCCTCCCTGGCCAAGACCATCCGGTTGATGGCCGGGCACGAGCTGGTCACCGAAGGCTTCAAGGAAGGCCAGGTCGGGTCGTCGGCGATGCCGCACAAGATGAACACCCGCTCCTGCGAACGCGTCAACGGCCTGATGGTGATCCTGCGCGGGTACGCCTCGATGGCCGGGGAGCTGGCCGGCGACCAGTGGAACGAGGGCGATGTGTCCTGCTCGGTGGTGCGCCGGGTGGCGTTGCCGGACGCGTTCTTCGCCTTCGACGGCCTGGTGGAGACCATGCTCACCGTGCTCGACGAGTTCGGCGCGTTCCCCGCCGTCATCGAGGCCGAGCTGGGCCGCTACCTGCCGTTCCTGGCCACCACCAAGATGCTCATGGCGGCCGTGCGCGCGGGCGTGGGCCGCGAAGCCGCCCACGAGATCATCAAGGAGCACGCGGTCGCCTCGGCCCTGGCCATGCGCGCCCACGGCACCGGCAACCAGCTTCTCGACCGCCTGGCCGCCGACGAACGCTTCCCCCTCACCCGGCCCGAACTCGACACGCTGCTGGCCGACCGGGCCTTCTTCACCGGAGCCGCCGCCGAGCAGGTCGCGGCCGTGACCGCGCGGGTGAGCGAGATCACCGCGCGGTATCCCGGCGACGCCGCCTACGTCCCCGGCGCCATCCTTTAGGGGCACGTGTGCGTGAGCTGGTGAGCGAGGCGGAGGTCGCCGCCGCCTCCGGCGACGACGACCTCGTCGTCTGGGCGGCGCAGGGCATGCGTCCCGGGGTACGCGCCTGGGCGTACCGGGACGCGGTGGCGGTGGCCAGCCCCGACGCGTCACGGCGCGACCGCCTTGTGGTCAGGGGCGAGGCCGCCCGGGTGGTGCCGCTCCTGCGGCACGCCCTGGCCGAGGCCGGTCCGTCGTACCGGCCGCTCGGCGACGCCGCGCTGATCGAACAGGTCGTCGCGGCCATGCCGGAGCTGGAGATCGCGGGGCACTTCTCCTGGATGGGCACCGAGAAGCTCGCCCCGCCCCGCGAGGAGGACACCGGCCGGGACCGGCTCGGCGGCCCGGCCGCCTGGCTGGACGACCGCGCCGCCCCGGAGATCGCCAAGCTGCTCGCCGCCGCCCACCCCGACTCCTACGCGGTGCCGGGCCTGCCGCGCGTACGCCGCTGGGCCGGCATCCGGGACGGCCACGGGAGGCTGCTGGCGGTCGCCGCCGACGCCTGGTCGGCGCCCACGGTGGGGCTGCTCGCCGGCGTCGCGACCACCGTACCGGCGCGGGGACGCGGGCTGGGGGAGCGGGTGTGCCGGTTCGTGGCCTCCGCGCTGATCGCCGATTACGGCCGCGCGGCGCTGATGGTGGACGACTGGAACCTCGGCGCGATCGTCGTCTACGAACGGCTCGGCTTCGCCCGCCGCCGCGTCGCCGCCGCCAGGGTGCCCGAGTAGCCGCCGGCGTCAGGAGCCGGTGAGCACGACGAGCTGCCGGGTCGCCCGGGTCATCGCGACGTAGCGGCCGACCGCTCCTTCGACGCCCTCGCCGAACCGCTGCGGATCGACGAGGATCACCAGGTCGAACTCGAGCCCCTTGGCCAGCTCCGGGGTCAGCGACCGGACGCGGGGCCGGTCGCGGAACGTGGGATGGCCGATGACGCAGGCGATCCCTTCGGTGTGCCCGGCGAGCCAGGTGCCGAGGATCGCCTCCAGGTCCGACACCGGTCCGTGGACGACGGGGGCGCCGCTGCCGCGGATGGAGACCGGCACGTTGGCGTCCGGGAGCACGGCCCGGATGACCGGCTCGGCCTCCGCCATGACCTCTCGCGGCGTCCGGTAGTTGATGCTCAACGAGGTCAGGGTGATCCGGTCGAACCCGGCCCGCTCGAGCCGTTCCCGCCACGACTCGGTGAACCCGCGGGTGGCCTGGGCGCGGTCTCCGACGATGGTGAAGCTCCGGGACGGGCAGCGCGCCAGCAGCATCTGCCACTCGGCGTCGGTGAGTTCCTGCGCCTCGTCCACGACGATGTGGGCGAACGGGCCGGCGAGCAGGTCCGGGTCGGCGGCGGGCAGCGCGCTCTCGTCGATCAGGGCGTCCTGCAGATCCTCACCGCGGAGCATCGACATCACCAGCATCTCGGAGTCGTCGGCCTCGATGAGGTCCTCGGCCACCCTGGCCATGAGTTCGCGCTGGGCGGCGACGGCGGCCTCCTGCCGGCGTCTGCGCCGCGACGCCTGCGGGTCGCCGAGCCGCCGCCGCGCGGCGTCCAGGAGCGGCAGGTCGGACACCGTCCACGCCTTCGCGTCCGCGCGCTGCAGCTTCCGCACCTCGTCCGGGCTGAGCCAGGGCGCGCACAACCGCAGGTACGCGGGCACCGACCACAGGTCGGCGACGAGGTCGGCCGCCTCGATCAGCGGCCACGCCCGGTTGACGGCCGCGACCAGCTCCCTGTCCCGCAGCAGCGACCTGCGGACCAGCTCGAGTGGGGCGTCCTCGCCGAGCTTGTCCGCGACGATCCTCACCAGCTCTGCCCAGATCTGGTCGCGTGCCTCGTTGTGCGGGGTGCCCGGGTCCGGAGCGTCGAACGCCTCGGCCCAGTCGTCGGGGCTCAGCCAGATGTCGGACCAGGGGGTGGAGACCGTCATGCCCTCGGTGGGCGGATTCTCGTAGAACGCGACGGCCGGTTCGATCGCTTTCACCAGGTCGGCGGACGCCTTCAGACGGGCCACGTCCGGGTCGGTCTCGATCCCCGCCTCGGCTCCCTCGGGGACCAGGTCCCGCAGGGTGCAGGTCTGCACGCCCTCCTCCCCGAGGCTCGGCAAGACGTCGGCGACGTACGCGAGATAGGGCTGGTGCGGGCCCACGACCAGCACGCCGCGCCGGCCGATGCGGGGTTCGGAGTACAGCAGGTAGGCGGCGCGGTGCAGGGCGACGACCGTCTTGCCCGTGCCCGGGCCGCCGTCGACGACGAGCGCACCCCGGGAGCCCGCGCGGATGATCGCATCCTGGTCGGCCTGGATGGTGCCGAGCACGTCCCGCATCCGGGCCGACCGGCTGCCGCCGAGGCCGGCGATGAACGCGGACTGGTCGTCGAGCGCCGCGTGCCCGTCGAGCCCGTCCGGGGTGAACACCTCGTCCCAGTAGTCGCTGACCCGGCCACGCGTCCAGCGATACCTGCGGCGGCTGGCCAGCCCCATCGGATTGGCGTGGGTGGCCCCGAAGAACGGCTCGGCCGCGGGGGAGCGCCAGTCGACCAGCAGCCGCCGTCCCGCGCTGTCGGTGAGGCCGAGCCGTCCGACGTACACGGGCTCGGGGTCGTCCACGCCGACCATCCGGCCGAGGCACAGGTCCAGGCCGAAGCGGCGCAGCACGCGCAGGCGGGCGGTCAGCCGGTGGACCTCCAGGTCCCGGTCCAGCGCCTGCCGGCCCGCGCCGCCCGGTGCCTTGCGTACGGCAGCGAGACGTTCGGACAGCTCGTCGATCGATTGTTCGAGTGCCCGTGCGACGGCGGCGAAATGCCGCTCGTCGTCGGCGATCAGCGCCGGGTCGGCCTTGTGGGAGAGGCGTTCGGGAAGGTCGAACGCGCTGGTGGTCAGGGGATTCACCGCATCAGCTCCGGTCTGGGGTTGTGGACGTACGGGCGTGCCGGGACGCGGGCATGACGGATCGCCGTCGCCGGTCCGGCTCACGGGGCAGGGGTAAGGGTCGCCACGGTCTCCCGGACCGGCCGCCCCGTGATCACGCGGACGCGCGCGGCCTTCCCCGCCGGCCGCGCCGAGCGGCCGGCCGCAACGCACGCACTACGCGTCCCCCGATTCCGCGGGCGCCGGTCCAGGCCGACGATTGTGCGGCACCACCCGGGTCTTGCCGCAAGCCCCGGGTGGTGCTATACGGTAAAAGTGGGGGAAAGGGGCCCACGCGGTCGGATGTCGTTCCTCCCGGCCGTCCGCTCGGCGTACGTGCTGGGGCGGGGGGAGGCGGCGAGGGCCGTAGCGTACGGCTCAGGCGGCGCGTGAGGGGCCGGACAGGAGCGGGTGCAGGGCCTCCAGCACACCGGGCAGATCACGCAACGTGGTGATCCGCGTCACGGAGGCGGACTCGGCGGGGGAGGAGAGCTCGCAGCGGTAGCGGTCGAGCCACACGCCGTGCATCCCGGCCCGGGTGGGGGCGACCGCGTCGAGCAGGAGGTTGTCGCCGACCATGAGCACCTCCTCCGGACGCAGCCCCAGCTTGGCCGCCGCGCCGAGGTAGCACTGCGCGGCGGGTTTGAACGCACCCAGCGCCTCGGGCGTCAAGACCACCTCCATGTGGTCCATCAGCCCGATGCGGCGAAGCTTCGCTTCCTGCTGTACGGCGGTGCCGTTGGTGAGCACGCCCAGCACCGGGGCGTCGTCGAGAGCCGCCAGCGCCTCCAGCGTCGCCTGCGCGTCCGGGAAGGCGGCCCAGGCCGACTCGTAGTGCACCAGGAACTCGGCGAACGCCGCGTCCTGGTCGGCCGGTACGGGCAGCCCGAGCCGGTCGCAGAACTCCCGCAGCCGCCTGCGCCGCTGCTCGGCGAACGAGCACTGCCCGGCGTGCCACGCCGGCAGATGCTTGTCCTCCAGGTCGAGCCAGAGCGCCGGCGCCTCCGCCAGCAGCTCGTGACCGGGGCAGACCGATTCGGTCCAGCGGGTCGCGGCGTGCGCGACCGCCCGGCGATGATCGAAAAGGGTCTCGTCGAGGTCGAACAGAATGGCCCTGATCACAAGTCACTATCGTGGCGCGGTCATGTTTCGGCCGCGTTTCCCGAGGGTGAAGCCATCGAGTGCGACAGGCGGGAGACCCGTTGCCGGCAACGTGCACGCCCGGGCCCGTGCCTCCACCCCGCCGCGGACGTCCCCGCCCTCGTGAAGACCTACGCCGGCCCCAGGACGACATCGGCGTGTGACCCCTAGGCATCCGGCGCGGCCGGGCCGCGCCGGCGCCGCAGCAGCGGATGCGACCCCATCGCCACCTCCAGCTCCCCGGGCAAGTCGTCCCGGTAACGGCCCAGCGTCGACAGATCGCCGTGCCCCAGCACCCGCCGTACCGCGTCCATGTCCGTGCCGTCCGCCAGCAGATGCGTCGCCGTCGTATGCCGTAACCCGTGCGGCGTCACCGCCCGCCGCCGCGCCGGCTCCACCCGCCGCTGCACCCGGTCGATGACCGCCTGCACATCGCCCCGCGCCAGCCGCCGCCCCCGCCACGACAGCAGCAACGCCT
>JADGHC010000332.1 GCA_019689655.1 Microbispora sp. | reverse complement strand
GCCTGGAGCCGCAGCAGGGCGGCCACGGTCTGCAGGTTGTTCTTGACCCGGTGGTGGATCTCCCGGATCGTCGCGTCCTTGGTGAGCAGCTCCCGCTCGCGCCGCCGCAGCTCGGTCACGTCGCGAAGCAGCACCAGCGCGCCGATGCGGCCCCCACCGACGATCAGCGGGATCGCCCGTAGCTGCACGACCGTGCCGCCGTTCTCCACCTCGGTCTCCAAGGGGGCCCGCCCGCTGGCGACGAGCATCAGATCCTCGTTGATCGGCTCGTCGGAGTAGCACAGGTCGGCGGTCGTCTTCCCGAGGTCCGCCCCCACGAGGTCGGCGTGCAGGCCGAGCCTGCGGTAGGCCGACAGCGCGTTGGGCGAGGCGTAGGTGACCCGGCCGGCCTTGTCCAGGCGGAGCAGGCCGTCGCCCACCCGGGGCGACCTGACCAGGATCGGCTCCTCCTCGGCGAACGGGAACCTGCCCTCCGCCACCATCTGCGCCAGGTCGGAGGCGCTCTGCAGGTAGGTCAGCTCGAGCCGGGACGGGGTGCGCGCCGACGACAGGTTGGTCGAGCGCTGGATGACCCCGATGATCGGGCCGTCCTTGCCCCGCCGCACCGGGATCGTCTCCTCGCGCACCGGCACGCCGCTGGACCAGTCGGGGTCGCCCTCCCGGCAGATGCGCTGCTCGTTCCAGGCGACGTCGATGATCGGCCGCTCGCCCGTGGCCAGGGACATGCCCACGATGTCGTCGTGGTAGACGGTGGGACCGGTCGTGGGCCGCATCTGGGCCACCGCCACCCACCTCGTGCCGCCCTGGTCGGGAACCCACAAGATGAGGTCGGCGAACGACAGATCGGCCAGCAGCTGCCAGTCGGAGACCAGCGAGTGGATCCAGTCGACGTCGGCGGGATCGAGCGCTGTGTGGCGCGACACCAGGTCGCTGAGAGTCGGCACGAGTGCATGATGCGACGCCGCCCGGGTCGAAGGCGAATCGACCTTCGTCACCTGGCAAGATGCACCTCATGACAGGGCCCTTGGACAGACTGCGCGCGGCCGCCGCCGAGCGGGAGGCGGCGGGCCTGCGGCGTGCCCTCCGCACGCGCGCGCCCGGCTCCGGCGGCCTGCTCGACCTGGCTTCCAACGACTACCTGGGGCTGTCGAAGGACGAGCGGCTCGCCGAGGCGGCCGTACGCGCCACACGGGAGTGGGGAACGGGCTCGACGGGATCGCGTCTGGTCACCGGCTCCACCCGGCTCCACGCCGACCTGGAGGACCGGCTCGCCGCGTTCGCCGGAGCGGCCGGGGCCCTGGTGTTCTCCTCGGGGTATCTCGCCAACCTCGCCGCGGTCGCCGCCCTCGGCCGGGGTGGCCTGATCGTCTCGGACGCCGGCAACCACGCCTCGATCGTGGACGCCTGCCGGCTGTCGCGGTCGCGGGTCGTGGTCACGCCGCACGGGGACGCGGAGGCGGTGGACAAGGCCCTGGCCGAGCGGGACGAGGAGCACGCCCTCGTCGTCACCGACGCGGTCTTCTCCGTCGACGGCGACCTCGCGCCGCTGCGCGCCCTCTACCGGGCGGCCGTACGGCACGGCGCGCTGCTGGTGGTCGACGAGGCCCACGCGTTCGGCGTCGTGGGCGACCACGGCAGGGGCGCGGTGCACGAGGCGGGCCTCGCCGGATGCGCGGAGATTGTGAGAACCGTCACGTTGTCGAAGGCCCTGGGCAGCCAGGGCGGCGCCGTCCTGGGCGCTCCCGAGGTGATCGGCACGCTCGTGGACACCGGCCGGCCGTTCATCTTCGACACCGCGCTCGCCCCGGCCTGCGCCGGCGCCGCCCTGGCCGCCCTCGGCATCCTGGAAAGCACTCCCGACCTGCCCGGACACGCCCGGCAGCGGGCTCGGGAACTGGCCGCGCTGGCCCGCGAGCTGGGCCTGGAGACGACCGATCCGGCGGCCGCCGTGGTGCCGGTCGTGCTCGGCTCGCCCCGGCTCGCGCTCCGGGCGGCGGCCCTGTGTGCGGAGCTGGGGGTCCACGTGGGATGCTTCCGCCCACCATCGGTGCCGCGGGGCCGGTCGTGTCTGCGGTTGACCGCCAGGGCGGATCTGCGGTCCGATGATCTCGCGGTGGTCCTGGGTGCGCTCACCGCTGTGGCCGAGTTGACGATGTTGCCCGAGTTGGGCGATGGGGCCGAGTTGAGGGTGGACAGGTGACGGAGCACAGCGAGGACTCTCCCCGGGTTCCGAAGTACTACGACGTAAAGCGCAGCCTTCTGGAGCTCACCAAGAGCCTGCCCGCGGGCAGTGCTCTCCCGCCGGAGCGCGCCCTGGCCGTACGCTTCGGGACCTCCCGGACGACGGTCCGGCAGGCGCTGTCGGAGCTCGTGGTCGAGGGGAGGCTGCTGCGCATCCAGGGCAAGGGCACGTTCGTCGCCCAGCCCAAGGTCGCCCAGGTCCTCCAGCTCACCTCCTACACGGGCGACCTGCGCACGGTCGGCCTGGAGCCGGACACCAAGATCCTCGACATCAGCTACATCACCGCCGACGAGGCCCTCGGGCGGCGGCTGGCCATCAACCCCGGCGGGCGGGTCCTGCGGATCCACCGCCTGCGCCTGGCCAACGGCGAGCCGATGTCCATCGACACCACGCACCTGTCCGCCCGCCGCTTCCCCCGCCTGCGGCGCGAGCTGGAGGTGCACTCGTCGCTCTACGAGACCCTGCACAACGCCTACAACGTACGGCTGGCCGAGGCCGAGGAGGTCATCGAGACCGTGCTCGCCACGCCGTACGACGCGCAGGTGCTTGGGGTGGACGTCGGCCTGCCCATGCTGCTGCTGACCCGGCACGCGTTCGACACCGAGGGCAACCCCGTCGAGTACGCCCAGTCGCTCTACCGCGGCGACCGCTACAAGTTCGTCACCCGCCTGCGCCGCCCCTGAGCTTGGCTGGCGGGCAGGCTCTACCCTCGCGGGCATGAGCATTCTCGTGGTGACCGGGACGGACACCGGGGTGGGCAAGACGGTGGTGACGGCCGCGCTCGCCGTCCTGGCCCTGGAGCGGGGCGCCACGGTCGCGGTGGTGAAGCCGGCGCAGACCGGGGTGCCCGCCGGGGCGCCCGGAGACCTCGACGAGGTGATCCGCTTGTCGGGGGTGACGACGACCTTCGAGATGGCGCGCTATCCCGATCCCCTGTCCCCCGCCGCGGCGGCGCGTGCCCGCGGCCTGCCGCCGGTGTCGCTCGCGGCCGCGGCCGACCGGATCGAGGAGCTGGCCGAGACGCACCGGCTGGTGCTCGTCGAGGGCGCCGGGGGACTGCTGGTCCGCTACGACGAGGAGGGCGGCACGCTCGCGGACCTGGCGCGGCGGCTGCGCGCCCCGGTCCTCGTGGTGACGCGCGCGGGGCTGGGCACGCTCAACCACACGGCGCTGACGCTCGAAGTCATGGCGCACCGGGGCGTCGATCCGGCGGGCGTGGTGATCGGGTCCTGGCCGGCCGATCCGGGGCTCGCGGAGCGGTCGAACATCGCCGATCTGGAGATGCTCGCCGCTCGCCCGCTGTCGGGCGCGCTGCCGGAGGGCGCGGGGTCGCTCGGCCGGGAGGCGTTCGCCCGCGCCGCCCGCGCCGGGCTGAGTCCGGCGCTGGGCGGCATGTTCGACCCGGCCCGATTCCGCTCGACCCTTAAGCTGCCGCTGTGACAGCCGCCGAGACCGACGGGAGCGCCGCGTGACGACCGACATCCTGGAGATCGCCCGTGTCCAGGTGCTGGAGGAGGGCCGGGGCCTCGACGCCGCCCAGGCGCTGGAGTGCCTGAACCTGCCGGACGATCGCCTGCCCGGCCTGCTCGCCCTGGCGCACGAGGTCCGGATGAAGTGGTGCGGTCCCGAGGTCGAGGTGGAGGGGATCGTCTCGCTCAAGACCGGCGGCTGCCCGGAGGACTGCCACTTCTGCTCGCAGTCCGGGCAGTTCTCCTCCCCCGTCCGCGCGGCCTGGCTGGACATCCCCTCGCTGGTCCGGGCGGCCGTCGAGACGGCGGAGACCGGGGCGACCGAGTTCTGCATCGTCGCGGCCGTACGCGGCCCGGACCGGCGGCTGATGGACCAGGTCCGCGAGGGCGTGAAGGCGATCCGCGAGGCGGTGGACATCAACATCGCCTGCTCGCTCGGCATGCTCACCCGCACCCAGGCGGAGGAACTGGCCGAGATGGGGGTCCACCGCTACAACCACAACCTGGAGACCGCCAAGTCGCACTTCCCCCGCGTGGTCACCACGCACACCTGGCAGGAGCGGTGGGACACCTGCCTCATGGTCCGCGAGGCGGGCATGGAGCTGTGCTGCGGCGGCATCATCGGCATGGGCGAGACGCGCGAGCAGCGGGCCGAGTTCGCCGCCCAGCTCGGCGAGCTGGCGCCGGACGAGGTGCCGCTCAACTTCCTCAACCCCCGCCCGGGCACGCCGTTCGCCGACCGGCCGCTCGTGGAGGGCAAGGAGGCGCTGAAGACGATCGCGACGTTCCGGCTCGCCCTGCCGCGCACGATCCTGCGATACGCCGGGGGCCGCGAGCTGACCCTGGGCGACCTCGGCACGCGGGACGGCATGCTGGGCGGCGTCAACGCCGTCATCGTCGGCAACTATCTGACCACCCTGGGCCGGGCGCCCGAGCGCGACCTGGAGCTGCTCGCCGACCTCAAGATGCCCATCAAGGCGCTCTCCCGGACCCTCTGAAACGGCCGCCGCCGGGCGCCCCGGCTGGAATCCCAGCCGGCGGGGTGCGGAGTAGCCACGGCGGCACCGGGCATCAGCGCAGTGACCGGCGTTCTCCCGGAGAGCACCGGTCGTCCCTGTATTCCGAACGGAGTGCCGGAAAAGTGCCGCCCGTCGCGACTCCCGCGGCGGTGCGGAACTTGGGCGGTACGACCAAAGTGACCGACTGGTAGGTTTCGCGGTATGGAGTCCCCCAAACACGCCGGCGACGTCGCCGTCGCCGTCTCCCAGGCCTATGGCGTGGACACCATGTTCACGCTGTCCGGCGGGCACGTCTTCCCCCTGTACGACGGGGCCGTCCACCAGAACATGCGCATCCTGGACGTGCGCCACGAGCAGAGCGCGGTGTTCGCGGCCGAGGCGACGGCCCGGCTCACCCGCAAGCCCGGCCTCGCCGTGCTCACGGCCGGCCCCGGCGTCACCAACGGCGTCTCCGGGGTCGCCACCGCCCACTTCAACGGCTCCCCCGTGGTCGTGCTCGGCGGGCGCGCCCCACGCTCACGCTGGGGCTCCGGCGCCCTGCAGGAGCTGGACCATCCGCCACTGCTCGAGCCCATCACCAAGCTCGCCTTCACCGGATCGGGCGCGGACTCCATCGGCCGGGACGTCGAGACGGCCTTCCGGACCGCCCTGGCCCCGCACCGCGGCCCGGTCTTCCTGGACGTCTACATGGACGACCTGTTCTCGCCGTCGCCCGAGTACGCCGCGCAGACGCTGACCCCGTCGCCGCTGGAGCCCGACCCCGAGGCCCTCGCCGGCATCGCGCGGCTGCTCGCCGAGGCGCAGCGCCCGGTGCTGGTGCTCGGCTCGGACGTGTGGATGGACCGCGCGGAGGAGGCCGCCAGGGACTTCGCCGAGGAGTGGCGCCTGCCGGTCGTGCCCAACGGCCAGGGCCGGGGCATCCTGCCCGCCGGGCACGAGCTGCTGGTCACCCGGGCCCGGAGCGTCGCCTTCGGCCAGGCCGACCTCGTCATCGTGGTCGGCACCCCGCTCGACTTCCGGCTCGCCTACGGCTGGTTCGGCGGCAAGGAGGGCATGCCGCTCGCCCGGGTCGTGCACATCGCCGACGCGCCCTCCCAGATCTCCACGCACGCCAGCCTGTCCGGCTCGGCCGCCGGCGACCTGTCGGTCGTCTTCTGGGGCCTGTCGGCGGCCTGCGGGACCGCCGGGGTGAACCCCAAGGCGTACGAGCCGTGGGTGAGCAGGCTGCGCGAGACCGCGGCGGCGGCGATCGCCGAGGACGCGGCCCTGCTGCAGTCGGACGCCGATCCGATCCACCCGATGCGTATCTACGGTGAGCTGAACAAGGTGCTCGCCGACGACGCCGTCGTGATCGGCGACGGCGGCGACTTCGTCTCCTACGCCGGCAAGTACGTCGAGCCGCGCCGACCCGGCAACTGGCTCGACCCCGGCCCGTACGGCTGCCTCGGCACCGGGCTCGGCTACTCCATCGCGGCACGGCTGGCACGGCCGTCGTCCCAGGTCGTGCTGCTGCTCGGGGACGGCGCCGCGGGCTTTTCGCTGATGGACGTCGACACCCTCGTCCGGCACCGCCTGCCGGTCGTCATGATCTGCGGCAACAACGGCATGTGGGGCCTGGAGAAGCACCCCATGCGGCTGCTGTACGGCTACGACGTGGCGGCCGAGCTCCAGCCGCAGTGCCGCTACGACCAGGTCGTCACCGCGCTCGGCGGCGGCGGGGAGCTCGTCACGTCACCGGACGAGATCGGCCCGGCGCTGCGCCGCGCGTTCGACTCCGGCGTGCCGTACCTGGTGAACATCGCGACCGACCCGGCCGTCGCCTACCCGCGCAACACGACCGGCGTCTGACCGACCGGCCGGGGCCCCGCGTCCGTCCGTGACGCGGGGCTGCGGCCCGGCCTCACAGCCCCCCGGGGAGGTGGGTCAGCGCCGAGCTGGGCGTCGGGCTGGGCGAGGGGGACGAGCAGGTCTTCTTCACGGTGAACGTGACCACCGTGCCCTCCTTCACGAGCGTGTTCGCCGCCGGCTTCTGGCTGACGACCACCCCCTTGCAGTCCCCCGTGCCCTCGTAGTCGGGCTTCGGCGTGAGGCCCAGCATGTTGAGCCGCGCCAGCGCGGAGCTCTCCGGCAGGTTGACGAGCTGCGGCACCTTGACCATGCCCTTGGTCGGGCTCGGCGACGGTGACGGCGACGGTGAGGGGGAGGGGCTCGGCGACGGGC
>JADGHC010000331.1 GCA_019689655.1 Microbispora sp. | reverse complement strand
CCCCCGAACCCAGCCGCGCCACAATCCGATAAGGACCCAGCTGCCGCGGATCATCCGCCTCCAGCCCCTCGAACACCCCCACGCGACACTCCTCGGCATCGACCCGAATCCCAGGCGCACGCAACCGGCACATTATCCCTACAACGGGATCACCCACACTGAGCCATTTTTATCCCGATCATCCTGGTCAGGATGGCCCATAGGAGGCAGCGGGCCGGAGAGTTGGAAGTGAAAGCAAGCGACGGCTCCAAGCGCACCACCGCGAGATCCGCGCCACAGCCGCAGCGGCGGCAGACGGCGGGCCGGAGTAGCCGCTCCCCAGGTCGCAGGCCATGCCGGACATGGCGTGAGATGTGCCACCCGGGGACTCCACAAACGCATCCACGGCGCCGCGCACATCGCCGAAATGGCGATTGAAAGCCCCCGGTAACCGAGTCTGGCGAACGCGCCGGCCAAGCCCTGGCTGTCGCCTCATGAGCCGTCTACTTGGACGGCCCCGGAACTCGCGGTAATGCGTACAGCTTGTGGTCGTCGCCGCCGACATACACCAACCGCCGGAGACGAAACCACCGGGCCGCCGGTGATTGACCTGTATGTCCAGCTTCGGGTGAGCAACTGGGTAGGCATTGTCATCAAAGCCGCGGCGGATAATGAACCCGGCAAGACTAAGCACACCGATCTGGTCGGCACGGTCGACGGCTGGGCGCCGTCAAGCGTTGAAGGCATCCGCAAACCCGATGTCGGCATGTTTGTGGTGGCCGCTTTTTCCGTTCACTCCGCCATGGCAAAGACGGCGGCCCCGGCTCCCGGGGCCCGTCGCCGACCGGGTAGCGGCGGGGCTCCTTGCGCTGGCTGGCGATCCCGCCGCATCGCGTCGAGGGTGGTGCGTCGGCGTCTCCGCGTCGGCCTGAGGATCGGTGCCGGCGGACAGGCTCTTGACGGCCGACGGCCGCTGCGTGAGTATACCTGAAATATCAGATAACCCGGCAGATATTTCAGTGCTGCCCATTCGTACGGACCCGGGAGCCACCATGGCAGCTCTCGCCACCCCCGCAACCAGCATCGACGACGCACCGCTCACCCCCTTTCACCGACGGCTGATGTACCGGTGCTCCGGCGGGCCGTTCCTGGACGGCTACATCCTGAGCATCGTCGGTGTCGCGGCGACCGGCATGACGGCCGATCTGTCGCTGGACGTGACCGCGCTCAGCGCGGTCGGCGCCGCCGCGCTCGTCGGGATCTTCGTCGGGGCGATCGTCTTCGGCCGGCTCACCGACAAGATCGGCCGTGAGGTCATGTACACGGTCGATCTCATCGTGCTGGTGCTGGCCTCGATCCTCAGCGCGTTCGCCACGGCGGCCTGGCAGGTCGCCCTGCTCCGTTTCATCCTCGGCCTCGCCATCGGCGCTGACTATCCCATCGCCACGGCGCTCCTGGCCGAATGGCTCCCCCGCCGCAAGCGGGGCACGATGCTCGGGATGCTCATCCTCTTCTGGTACGTCGGCGCCACGGCCGCCTACGCCGTGGGCTACGTGATGATCGAGCTGGGAGGGGACGGTCTTTGGCGGTGGATGCTGGCCAGCGCCGCCGTTCCCGGCCTGATCATCCTGATCATGCGTGTCGGCACGCCCGAGTCCCCCCGCTGGCTCGCGCAGCACGGCCGGCCGGAAAAAGCCCGCCAGGTCATCACGCAGATCTTCGGCGACTCCGTGGACGCCGACGCGGTCCTCGCGGCGGAGACCGCGGGCGCGCGGCAGCACCGTGGCCGGCTCGGCGATGTCTTCCGCGGCGGCTACCTGCGCCGCATCGCCTTCTGCGGCCTGTTCTACCTGTGCCAGGTCACCCCGTTGTTCGCCATCTACACGTTCGGCCCGATCATCTTGGACGCGTTCGGGCTCAACGAGGGAACGCTGGCCTACCTGGGCTCGGCCCTCATCAGCCTGCTCTTCCTCGTCGGCTGCGTGCCCGCGCTGCGCTGGGTCGACGCCTGGGGACGCCGCCCGCTGATCATCTGGTCGTTCGTGCTGATGGTGATCCCGCTCGCGGTGCTCGGCGTCGCGCCGACGGCGCCCGCCGTAATCGTCATCACGTGCTTCTGCCTGTACGCGCTGTTCTCCGGCGGCCCCAACATCCTGGAGTGGACCTACCCGAACGAGCTGTTCCCGACGAACGTCAGGGCCACGGCGGTCGGCATCTCCACGGCCGTCAGCCGCATCGGGGCGGCGGTCGGCACCTACCTGCTCCCGCAGTCGCTGAACACGATCGGCGTCGGTCCCACGATGCTCGTCGGCGCCGGGATCACCCTGGTCGGCCTCGTGGTGTGCATTGCCTGGGCGGAGGAGACCAAGGACGCCGCCCTCGGCGCGGGAGACGCCCAGGGGGCCGCGGCGCCGGAGGTCTCCGCATGAGGACGGCCCAGGCCGTGCGATGACGCGCGGCGCGTGCCCCCGACTTCACCACGTACGCGAAAGAGATGAGCACCGGCATGAGCGGCCGTTTCATCGACCCACTTCTCGAGCCGTTCCAACTCAAGCACCTCCACCTGCGCAACCGGGTGGTCAGCACCTCCCACGAGCCCGCCTACTCCGAAGAGGGGATGCCGAAGAAGCGCTACCGCCTCTACCACGTGGAGAAGGCGAAAGGCGGCATCGGGCTCACGATGATCGGCGGATCCGCCATCGTCGCCCCCGACAGCCCGCCCGCCTTCGGGAACCTGCACATCTACAAAGACGAGATCGTTCCGTGGCTCACGGAACTGGCCGACGCGGTGCACGAGGCGGGCGCCAAGGTGATGTGCCAGATCACCCACCTGGGCCGCCGCACCAGCAACTACACGGGGGACTGGCTCCCCGTGATCGCCCCTTCGCCGCTGCGGGAGCCCGCGCACCGCGCCTTCCCCAAGACCGCCGAGAGCTGGGACCTCGACCGCATCGTCCGCGCGTACGCCGACGCCGCGGCACGCTGCCGGGAAAGCGGTCTCGACGGTGTGGAGTTCGAGGCCTACGGCCACCTCCTCGACGGCTTCTGGTCCCCGGCCACCAACCGCAGGGACGACGAGTACGGCGGCAGCCTCGACAACCGGCTGCGCTTCCCCCTGCGGGTCATCCGGGCCGTACGCGAGGCCGTGGGACCCGATTTCGTCATCGGCATCCGGATGTCGCTCGACGAGGACACCCCGGGCGGGCTGGCCAAGGAGGAAGGCCTCGCCATCGCGCGCCGGGTCGTCGAGGAGGGCGTCGACTTCATCAGCGTCATCAAGGGCCGGATCGACACCGACGAGGCGCTCGCACGTGTCATCCCGCCCATGGGGGCCGTCTCCGCCCCCCATCTGGCGTTCGCCGGCGAGGTCAAGCGCTCCGTCGGCGTGCCCGTGATGCACGCGGGACGGATCAACGACGTCGCGACCGCCCGGTATGCCATCCGTGAGGGACTGCTCGACCTCGTCGGCATGACCCGCGCGCATATGGCGGACCCGTACATCGTCGCGAAGGTCCGTTCCGGTGAGGAGGATCGCATCCGCCCGTGCGTCGGCGCGGGGTACTGCCTCGACGCGATCTACCAGGCGAGCGACGCCAAGTGCATCCACAATCCGGCCACCGGGCGTGAGGACCGGCTGCCGCATCTGGTCCCCGCCTCCACCGGAGCGCCCCGCAAGGCGGTCGTCGTCGGCGCCGGCCCGGCCGGTCTGGAGGCCGCCCGGGTCCTGGCCGAGCGCGGTCATCGCGTCGTGCTGCTCGAAGCCAACGACAGCCCCGGCGGTCAGGTGCGCCTCGCCTCCTCCCTGCCGCGCCGGCGGGACATGATCGGCATCATCGACTGGAGGGTGACCGAGTGCAAACACCTCGGCGTCGACATCCGCTACAACGTGTACGCCGAGGCCGAGCACGTCCTGGCGGAAGATCCCGACGTGGTCGTCGTCGCCACGGGCGGGCTGCCCAACAGCGAATTCCTCGCGGAGGGGGCTGACCTGGTGGCGGACACCTGGGACGTGCTCAGCGGGTCCCTCCGCACCACGGGATCGGTACTGCTCTACGACGACAACGGCGGTCATCCCGGCCTCGACGCGGCTGAGGCGCTGGCCGGCGGCGGTGCCAGACTGGAGTTCGTCACGCCGGAACGCACCCTGGCGCCCGACGTGGGCGGCCTGAACTATCCCGCGTATTTCCGGGCGTTCGCGAAGCATGACGTGCGCGTCACGCTCTGCCATCGCCTCGTCGCCGTCGAGCGGCGTGACGGGCGCCTCGTGGCTCGCCTGTACAACGAATACGCCGGCACCACGCGGGAACGGGTCGTCGACCACGTGGTGGTTGAGCACGGAACCCTGCCGCGTGACGAGTTGTACTTCTCCCTCATACCCGGCTCATCGAACGGGGGAGAGGTCGACCAAGAGGCGCTGCTCGCGCTGCGCCCGCAGACCATCCGGCGCAACGCCGAAGGGCGTTATCAACTGTTCCGGATCGGAGACGCCGTGGCGAGCCGCAACGTGCACGCCGCTGTGTACGACGCCTATCGGCTCTGCCTGGCGCTGTGAGAAGGCGGCCGGCCTGGTTCTCCGGGCCGGCCCCGCGCGTTCTGGGGGGCGGGGGTCAGAACACCTCGCGTACGTCCTCCTCGAACGCCCGGACGTGCTTTTCCGCCGCGTTCCGCGCGCGCACGGGGTCGCGATCGAGGATCGCCTGGATGACCTCCCGTTGACTGCCCACGTGTTCGGCCAGGTGGGGCAGGCGCTCGAGTGCGAGGTGCCAGATGCGCAAGGAGAGGTCAAGGCTCGTCGATAGGACGTCCAGCAGGTAGGCGTTGTGCGCCATGCGGTGCACGGTCCGGTGAACCGCCGTGTCGAGTTCGAGAAGCCGATCGTGACCGGAGGCGTCGTCGAAACGGTCCAGGAGGCGGCGCAGCTCCTGCCTTTCCTCATAGCGGGCGACTTCGGCGGCGCGTTCGGCGGCCAGTCCTTCGAGCCGTTCCCGGATGTCGCAGATCGCTTCAAGGTCTGAAATGTCGATTTCTGTGGCGAATGTTCCGCTCCGGGGGTAGACGACCACCAGCCTTTGGTAGGCGAGCCGCTTGATCGCCGCGCGGACCGGACTCCTTCCGACTCCCAGCTCGGCGGCGAGCTGCTCCTCGTCGATTGCGGCGCCGGGCGCTATCTCAAGGGTCACCAGCTTGTCGCGGATGTCCTTGTAGGCGCGATCGGAGAGCAGTCGGGTCTGCGATTCCCGCTCTTTGGCAGGCCTCCTCTTCGAGACCGCTGACATCCCACAAAACCCCTGAAACATTTTAGCCGTTTCCGTGAAATTGTAGCTCTCCCCGGAGTCATTGGAGGACCAGGAGGCCAGGCCTGGCGGGCGACTGCTCTCAGGGACCTTCTTGAGAGTCTTCGACGCCGCCCGGGCAATACCGCTCAGCCCTGCGTCGAAAGCTCAGGCCGACCGAGCTGACGCACTGCGTACCGACGAGCGCGACTACGTCTACGCAGAACGTGTTGACGTCGCGTCGATCGAAATCTGACCCCGAGCGCCGGCTTCATAATCCACGGGACTGGCCCTGGATCCGCTGGCACTCACCCTCGACACCAGAGGCCGACGGCTGCTCACGGTGGCGTACGGCTGCACACCCTGGAAACGATCAACGGCGCCCGACCTGGGCGAAACCCCAGGTCAGACGCCGTTTCCCGAGCGGAGAGCGTGGGATTCGAACCCACGAGACCGGTCACCCGGCCTAGCGGTTTTCAAGACCGCCGCCATCGTCCACTAGGCGAGCTCTCCCCGGGGCGCCCCACTGGAGCGCCACGCAGCAGCCTAGTCTCTCACTGCCCGGCGCGTGAGCGCGACCGCGAACAAAGATCGACTCGCCGCCGTGATTGCTACAGGTGGTCGGGGATCTCGGAGAACCGGCGCTCCTTCAGCGCCTGCGGCCCCGCGAAGCCGTCGCCCACGGAGGCGGCCAGGCGGAGATAGGCGTCCCGGGTGGCCTGCTGGAGGCGGTCCAGGTCGATCTCCGCTCCCTCCTCCAGGTGGGGGTCGTACGGCACGCGGACCACCGTACGGCAGCGGGCGGCGAAGTGCTCCTCCAGCTTGTTGAGGTCCACGGTGGACTTCGAGCGGGGCCGCACGCTGCACAGGACCACGGTGGCGGCCCGGACGAGGTCCCCGTAGTGGTGCGCCTCCAGCCAGTCCAGCGTGGCCGAGGCCGCCCGGGCGCCGTCCACGGACGGCGAGCTGACCAGCACGATCTGGTCGGCCATGCCGAGCACGCCCGACATGGCGGAGTGCAGCAGACCGGTGCCGCAGTCGGTGATGCAGATCGAGTAGAAGTTCTCCAGCACCTGCGCCACCGCCTGGTAGTCCGTGGCGCTGAACGCCTCCGACACCGACGGGTCGCGATCCGAGGCCAGGATCTCCAGCCGCGACGGCGTCTGCGACGTGAAGGCCCGGATGTCCACGTATCGCTTGATCTGCGCGCGTTCGTTCAGCAGGTCGCGTACGGTCGCCGCGGTCTCCAGCTCGACCTTGTCGGACAGCGTGCCGCGGTCGGGGTTGGCGTCGACGGCGATGACACGGTCGCCGCGCACCTGCGCGAGGGTGGCGCCGAGGCCCACGGTCGTCGTGGTCTTGCCCACCCCGCCCTTGAGGCTGAGTACGGCGACCCGGTGGTGCCCCGTGGCGACGGGCGTGCGGGCGCGCTGGATGAGTTCGCGGCGCCGCCGCACCTCCGGCGCCTCGCCCGGCTTGATCAACCCGCCGGACGCCTTGTAGACCAGCCGCCGCCAGCCCGTCGCGGGAACGTTCCGCCGTCCCCTGAGCAATGTGTCCGGGTCGAGGCTGTCGGCCGTCGGCTTGGACCCCGCCGCCTTGGCCCCCGTCGTACGCGCGGGCGAGGCGAAGGCGCGGGCGGGAGGAGCCGGCCGGCGCGGGGGCTGGTACGCCTCCCGCTCCGCCGCGGCGGGTTCCATGACGGGCGGCTGTTCCGGCGCGGGGCCCGGCGCCGGCACCCGCTCGG
>JADGHC010000330.1 GCA_019689655.1 Microbispora sp. | reverse complement strand
CGGCACCCCCGTGCGGGCGCTCGTCCCCCTCCGTCCGGGGCGCCCAGCCCCGGCTGTCCGGCACCGTCATGTCCCCCCTGCCTGCCTCGCGGCGTACGCTACCGGCTCCGTACGGCTCCCGCGCCCGCCCGGCCCGCGCCTGTGGACAACCACGACGCGGGCACCCCGGTGCGGGCGGGACGCCGCGACAGGCCGCTAGTCTCGGGTGCATTCCCGGGAACAGACCAGCCCGCCCACGTGGGGGCACGCGGCTGCCGTCAGAGCAGGAGGCGGCGGGCAGGACGCTCGCGGCCGTCTCCGTCGTGCCCTCGCTCGCGCTGAGCGGGTGGCTGCTCGCCGGGCTGCCGCTGCTGCTGCTCGGATGGTTCCGGCCGCTGCCGATGGCTCTGCTCGGCGGGGCCGCCGCCCTCGTGCTGTGCGCGTGCGGCCTGCGCCGCCTGCCCGGGATCGCCACGCCGCATCGGTGGGCCACGCCGGCCACGCTCGCCGTGGCGCTCGGGTCGGGGGTGTTCAACGGGCTGCTGCACGGCGAGCAGCTGATCGTCCGGCGTGACCCGGCGACCTACGCGCAGTACGCCGTCTGGCTCGCGCGGCACGGGTCGCTGCCGGTTCCGCTGGGGAACTTCGGCGGCCCCGATCCCGCGCTGCGCTTCGACAGCATGGGCTTCTACTCGGCCGACGGCGGGATCATCCCCCAGTTCATGGCCGGCCCGCCGATGATCCACGCCGTCGGTTACTGGCTGGGCGGCGTCCCGGGCCTGCTGCTCGTGCCGCCCGTGCTGGGCGCGCTCGCGGTGCTCACCGTCGCCGGGACGGCCGCGCGGCTCGCGGGCGCGCGCTGGGCGCCCCTGGCCGCCCTGGTGTTCGCGGTCAGCCTGCCGATCCTCTACACCTCGCGCACGACGTTCAGCGAGATCCCCTCGCTGATCCTGCTGTTCGGCGGGATGAACCTGCTGCTCGACGCGCGCGCCCGGCTCAGGGCGGCGCTGCCCGGCGCGGTCTTCCCGCCCGCCGCGCTCGCGGGGCTGCCGTTCGGGCTGGCGCTGCTGGTGCGCATCGACGGCCTGCGCGACGTGCTGCCCGTGCTCGCCTTCGCGGGCGGGCTCATCGCGCTCCACCGCATCCCCCGCGCCAGACCCCTCCCGGAGGGGCGGATGGGCGTGCCGCTGCTGACCGGCCTGCTCGCGGGCGGCGCGTGGGGGTTCACCGGCGGCTACGTCCTCGCCCGGCCCTACCTGGAGTACCTGTCGGGCTCACTCGTGCCCCTGCTCGGGATCTGCGCCGTCGTCGTGGTGCTCACGGCCGCCGGCGCGGCGTTCGCGCCCCGGATCGCCGCCCGCGCCCGCCGCCTCCCGAAGGCCCGGTGGCTGCCGGACGCCGCCGCGGCCCTGGTGGTGCTGGTCATGGCGGGCTTCGCCGTACGGCCCTGGGTGCAGACCGTGCGCCGCGACGCGGTCACCCCCGAAGACAGGCTCACCGCCGACTTCATCGAGAAGACGCAGCTCGCCAACGGCCTGGTGCCCGACAAGTCCCGGCTGTACTACGAGCACTCCCTCGACTGGGTCTTCTGGTACGTCGGCATTCCGGCCGTCGTGCTGGCCACCGTGGCGGCGGCCGTGCTCGCGCGCCGCCTGGCGAGGGGCCGGGAGTTCGGTTGGCTGCTGCCGCTGGCCGTGATCGGGTGGACGACGGCCACCACACTGTGGCGTCCCGCGATCACCCCCGACCATCCCTTCGCCTCCCGCAGGCTGGTGCCGGTCGTCATCCCCGGTCTGGTGCTGCTCGCCGTCTGGGGGTTGCGGTGGCTCTCGCGGCGGCTCGCGCGTACGCGCCGGTTCGCCGGGCGTCCGGGGCGGGTGCGGACGGCCGTGGCGGCGGGGGCGCTGCTGCTGGCGGTCCCGCCCGCGATCACCTCGATCGGCACCGCGTTCACCCCGGTCAACCGGGGGGAGGCCGCCGCGGTGGCGGGCCTGTGCCGGGCGATCCCGGCGAACGGCTCGGTGCTGATCGCAGAGCGGGTCACCGGCGACCGGCTGACCCAGGTGGTGCGCGGCCAATGCGGGTTCCCCACGGCCCGGGTGGCCGACGCCCCGGGCTCCGACGTGCCGCGCCGCGCCGACGTGCTGCGCCTGGCCGGGGCCGTGCGGCGCACCGGCCGCGTGCCCGTGCTGCTCGCCGCCGAGCCCGAGCAGCTCATGGCGTACGGCCCGGCGACCCGGGTGATGAGCCTGCACACGCGGCAGGACGAACGCTCCCTGGTGGACCCGCCCAACGGCACCTGGTCGCTCGACATCGACGTCTGGATGACCGTGCTCACCTGACGGGCGGGAAGGCGTCCGCCAAGTGAGACGCGATTTGGCGGGGCGGAGTACCCTAGCCGGACGTGACCACGCCCGAGACCCCTGGAAGCACCGTGACTCCCGCAGAAGACCCGTACGTCACGATCGTCCTGCCCTGTTACAACGAGCAGGACCATGTCATCGACGAGGTCGAGCGCATCTGCGCGGCGATGGACGCCAGCGGGTACACCTATGAGCTGCTGGCCGTGGACGACTGCTCCACCGACCAGACGCTCGCGCGGCTGCGGGAGGCCGCGCCGCGCTTCCCGCACATGCGGATCAGGGCGTTCCACCGCAACGGCGGCTCGGGCACCGTGCGCAGGATCGGCAGCCAGGAGGCCCGCGGCGAGATCGTCGTGTGGACCGACGCCGACATGAGCTACCCCAACGAGCGCATCCCCGAGCTGGTCCGGATCCTGGACAAGGACCCGACGATCGACCAGGTCGTGGGCGCGCGCACCAGCGAGGAGGGCTCGCACAAGATCCTGCGGGTGCCGGCGAAGTGGTTCATCCGCAAGGTGGCCGAGCGGCTGGCCGGGCAGAAGATCCCCGACCTCAACTCGGGCCTGCGGGCCTTCCGCAAGTCGGTGGCCAAGCCCTACCTGCGGCTGCTGCCCCCCGGCTTCTCCTGCGTCACGACGATCACGCTGGCGTTCCTGTCCAACCAGCACGACATCTACTACCTGCCGATCGAGTACTCCAAGCGGGCCGGGAAGTCGAAGTTCAACTTCGTCTCCGACGCCTACCGCTACATCCTGCAGGTGCTGCGGATGATCATGTACTTCAACCCGCTCAAGGTGCTCATGCCGCCCGCGCTCTGGCTGGTCGGCATCGGCTTGGTCAAGGGCCTGTACGACGTGGTCCGCTACGGCTTCTACCTCACCAGCAACGCCGTCGTGATCTTCCTGTCCGGCATGCTGATCGGGGCGGTGGCCCTGCTGGCCGACCTGATCGTGCGGTCCAGAGGTGACATGTGAGGATCGCGATCGTCGGCCCGACGTATCCGTACAAGGGCGGCGGAGCGCAGCACACGACCGAGCTGGCCCACCGGCTGCGGGACCGCGGCCACGACGTGGTCATCGAGTCGTGGCGGGCGCAGTATCCCTCGTTCCTGTATCCCGGGCAGCAGACGATCGACAGCCCCGAGGGCGAGCCGTACCCGGACACCCGCCGCGACCTCGACTGGCGGCGGCCGGACGGCTGGGTGGCCTGCGGGCGGCGGCTGCGGACGGCCGACCTCGTCGTGCTCGCCGTGCTCAGCCCGGTGCAGGTGCCCGCGTACCTGGGCATCCTGTACGGCCTGCACCGCCGGGCCCGCGTGGTTGCATCGCGCCGTGAGGCGCGCGTGGTGGCACTGTGTCACAACGTGCTGCCGCATGAGAGCAAGCCGTACGACCGGCCGCTGATGAAGGCGCTGCTGCGCCGGGTCGACGGCGTGCTCGCCCACTCCGAGCAGCAGGCGGGCCTGGCCCGCGGGCTCGCCGCCACGCCGGTGCGGGTGGCCGCGCTCGCGCCGCACCTGCCCGTGCGCGGCGCCCGGGAGAGGCCGGGCGGCGAGCCGCACCGCAGGCTGCTGTTCTTCGGCATCGTCCGGCCGTACAAGGGGCTCGACCTGCTGCTCGAGGCGCTCGCGCAGGTGCCGGACGTGCGGCTCACGGTGGCCGGCGAGTTCTGGGGCGGCCTGGAGGAGACCCGCGCCCTTGTCAACCGGCTCGGCCTGGCCGACCGGGTCGAGATCCGGCCGGGATACGTGCCGGCCGAGGACGTGCCGGGCCTGTTCGCCGGGGCCGACGCGCTGGTGCTGCCCTACCGGTCGGCGACCGCCAGCCAGAACGTGTGGCTCGGTCACGAGCACGGCGTACCGGTGATCGCCACCCGGGTCGGGGCGCTGCCCGACAACGTACGCGACGGGGTGGACGGCCTGCTCGTGGAGCCGGGCTCGGCCGGCGCGCTCGCCGAGGCGATCAAGCGGTTCTACGAGCCGGGGACCCCGCAACGGCTGCGGGCGGGCGTCGCGCCCGTCGATCCCGAGCCGCACTGGGCCGTCTACTTGGACACGTTGCTGGCCGCGCCGGAGAGCTGACCGGCCGGGACGGCGCGGCCGCGGGCGAGCAGGAAGCCGAGCCCGGCCCAGGCGGCGTCGCCGACGGTGAACATCACGCGGGACACCACCGCGATCGCCAGCGCGCTCGGCGCGTCGAGCACCGGCGCCAGGGCCACGACCATCGCGCCCTCCCGCACCCCGATCCCGGCGGGGACCACGACCGTGAGGATGCCGGTGGCCCAGGCCAGCGCGTACGCGCCGGCCGCGACGGCGTACAGGGACGGGCCCGCCGGGCGCACGCCGCCGACGAGGGCCCACAGGTGCACGCCGTACACCAGCCAGCCGATCATCGTCCAGGCGGCGGCCTTGGCCATCTGCGCGCCGCCGAGCACGCGGTCGAGCGGCTCCCTGCGGGCGACGCGCAGGGCGAGGTTGAGCCCCCAGGTCATGACCTTGGGGTGGAGGCCGACGAGGATGACCGGGATCAGCGCGAGCAGCCACCACGCCTGCCGGGCGATCTGCTGCGACAGCGTGGCCGCGGCGAGGGCGAGCGCGCAGCCGAGGGAGGTCACCAGGCCGAGGGCGGTGGCGCCGAACGTCCGGCGCGGCGGGGCGCCGTGGTCGCGGGCCAGCTCGATCATCGCCGCGAAGGCCCAGACCGAGCCGGGGATGTACTTGCCGAGCTGGCCGACGAACAGCACCCGGGCGGCCACGCGCAGCGGCAGGGGCGAGCCGAGCCCGGCGAGGATGTCGCGCCAGGCCACCAGCATGAAGCCGAGCCCGGCGAGCACGGCCAGGAACGACCCGCCGAGCGACCACCACGACAGCCGCGACAGGGCCGCCGAGGTCTCCGCCCAGTTCCGGGCCAGTCCGTACGTCAGGAAGGCGAGCGCGACCAGGGCCAGCAGCACCCGGAGCAGCGGGCTGGAACGCAGGCGGTTCGGCAGGCGCGGCACGCGCCCCAGGGTAAAGCCTGAAGCTACTGATCGGTAGGTACGCCGCGCGTGAGTTGTCCACAGGGCGGGCCGATCGGGACGGCAGGCGGGGCGGGCACCGGTACTGTTGGGCAGCGTGGACGACAGGCAGGACCCCAAGACGACCGGCGCGAGGGTGATCGAGCGGTGAGCGGGGAACGCGCGGCCCAGCTCGAATACTCCGAGATCCAGGCCGCGATGCTCGACGAGGACAAGCGCCGCAGGAAGGCGGCGAAGATCATCGCCGTGCTCGCGCACTTCCTGGGCAGGGACACGGCCGAGCCGGGGCAGATCTTGGCGGGGCTGACCGTCGCCGACGTCGGATGCTCGGCCGGGTTCATCGCCGACGAGCTGGCCACCGCGGGCGCGCGCCGCACCCTCGGGCTCGACATCGACGTCCCGGGGCTGCGCAGGGCGTCCGGCCGGTTCGGCGGGCGGGTCGGGTTCGTCTGCGCCGACGGCTCCCGGCTGCCGTTCCCGGACGGCTCGATCGACGTGCTGGTCTTCAACCACATCTACGAGCACGTGGTGGACCCCGACGCGGTGATCGCCGACATGCACCGGGTGCTGTCCGACGACGGCGTGCTCTACCTGGGCCTGGGCAACCGGCTCGGCATCATGGAGCCGCACTACAAGCTGCCCTTCCTGTCGTACCTGCCGCCCGCGGCGGCCGACCGGTACGTGCGGGCGTTCGGCCGGGCCGACCACTACTACGAGCGCTTCCGCACCCGGCCGGGGCTGCGGCGGATGCTCGCGGACTTCCACGTGTGGGACTACACGTTCCCGGTGCTGGCCTCGCCCGAGCGGTTCGCCGGCGGCGAGCTGTTTCCCGGCCTGGCCGGCCGCGCCGCCAAGGCCACGCTGGAGCGCACTCCGCGCCCGGCCCTGCGTGCGCTGCTGCCGATCGTCCCCACCTACCTGTGGGTGGCGACCAAGACGCCCCGCCGTCCCCTCGGCGCGCCGCTCCCGCAGCCCCCCGAGCCGGTCCGTACGTCCCGATGAACCGGCGCAAGGCCGTACGCGCGCTGTTCCTGCTCGTGGCGCTGGGGTTCGGCGTCTGGGCGGTGGCGAGCCAGTGGACCGCCGTGGCCGGCGGGTTCGCCCGGCTGTCGTGGGCGCTGCTCGCCGGGTCGCTGGTGGCGACGCTCGGCGCGCTGCTCGCCGGGATGCTCATGTGGCGGGCGCTGCTGGCCGACCTGGGCTCCCCGCTGGCGTTCACCGACGCATCCAAGATCTTCTTCGTGGGTCAGCTCGGCAAGTACATCCCCGGGTCGGTGTGGCCGATGCTCGCGCAGATGGAGATGGGCCGCGACCACGGCATCCCCCGTCCGCGCAGCGCGGCCGCCTTCTTCCTGACCTACCCGATCTACCTCGGCACCGGCCTGCTGGTGGCCCTCGTCACGCTGCCGGTGCTCGCCGGGCAGTCGGTCGCGAGATTCGCCTGGCTGCTGCTGCTCGTGCCGGTGGCCGCCGTCGCCCTGCACCCGAAGGTGGTCAACGGCCTCATCTCATTCGGGCTGCGCATACTGCGCCGCCCGCCGCTGGAACGGCCGCTCACCCGGCGCGGCGTGCTCCTCGCGTGCGGCTGGGCCCTGGTCGGCTGGGCGGCCTACGGCGTGCACCTGGCGCTGATCGTGTACGGGCTCGGGGCGGGCG
>JADGHC010000329.1 GCA_019689655.1 Microbispora sp. | reverse complement strand
GCCGGGGGGCGGGGCCCCGCGGCGGTTCCCGGGGCGGCGGGCTGCGGGAAGGGCTCGGACGCCGGACCGGCCTGCGGCTGGGCCCGGGCCGGTGCCTCGCCCCCTGCGGACACCTGCGCCGGCCGCCCGGCCGCCAGTTCGCTCTCCAGGCGCCCGAACACCTCGCGGAACACCGTGGTCAGCAGAACCTCGGGCGATGCGGGAGCGGCCGGGGACTGGAGGTCGCACGGCGTCAGGCGGCGCAGCCGATACCACCCCCCGAGGTGGTTGACCACCGTGCGGACCGGGTCGGGCCAGCCGGGCATGGCCGGGTCCACCGTGTGCACCTGAAGCGCGGGCAGCAGGTCGGTGAGGGGCAGGTGATCCCAGCGGCCGACGGCCAGGCGCGCGAGCCGTTCGCAGAGCCAGTCAACCCCGGTCGCCCGCATGGCGCGGCCGATCGCGACGGAGGCCCACCAGCCGCCGGGCAGGCGCGGGTCGGCCAGCATCTCGGCCACCTGCTGAGGACGGCTCCAGCGCAGGGCCGGGACCAGGTCGCTCAGGCAGATCGTTGACTCGGCGTCCATCGGTATGACCGCACCCTCCCGAGAGTGACGCATGTTGCTAATGGTGCAGCTTACGCCGCAAATCAGCAATTGGCGCTAATAGGGTAAAGTTCCCCGGATTCGGCCGGCCGCCGATTTGCGCGACCGCCGCCGCTCCCGCCTCACACCCTTTGCGCAGGGCTTCCTCGGGGGTGCTCCCGGCCATCCAGGCGACCAGGAACCCCGCGGCGAACGCGTCTCCCGCGCCCGTCGAGTCGACCACCTCCGCCGGGGGCGCGGCCGCTCTGGCGACTATACGGCCATCGCGGGCGGCAAGAGCGCCATCCGCGCCCAGCTTGACCACCGCCGTGCCGTAGTGGCGGCTGAGCGCGAGTGCC
This sequence comes from Microbispora sp., assembly GCA_019689655.1. GTDB lineage: Bacteria > Actinomycetota > Actinomycetes > Streptosporangiales > Streptosporangiaceae > Microbispora. Next base: position 6,096 of record JADGHC010000329.1, on the reverse strand, counting down.
GCGGCCTCGGGATCCGCGGTGTCCGCGAGCACCAGCGCCTCCTCCAGGTTGGGGATCACGACGCTCGCCCACGCGGTCTCGCGCAGGAACCGCTGCGGGCCGAACGCGCGCAGGGGCTCGCAGGAGGCCGGATCGACGCTGACCGGAATCCCGCGTTCCGCGGCCTCGCGCATGGCCAGCCGGGCGAGCTCCAGGCCCGGCTCGGCGAACATCGTGTACGCCGACAGGTGCAGGTGCCCGACCCCGTCGAGCAGGTCCGGCGTCCAGTCGGCGGCCCCGATGTGGCCGCTCGCCCCGCGGTTGGTGAGCATCGACCGTTCCCCGGTGGCGTCCACCATCGCGATCACGACGGCCGACGGCCGGTCGGGATCGATCCGCAGGTGCGGCCGCACCCCCGCCTTGGCCAGCTCGGCCGCGTGCCACTCGCCCGTGTCGTATCCGGCCCGCGCGAGCAGGCGGACGTCGGCGCCGAGCCGGGCGGCCCAGGAGGCGGTGTTCGCCCCCGAGCCGCCCGGCCGTACGACGATGTCGGCGGGCGTGTCGGTGCCGGTGGCCGCGGGTTTGTCGTGCAGCGCGACGACGTCGGTGACCACGTCGCCGATCACCAGCAGACCGCTCACCCGGCCGTCCACGCGGCCGCGATCTCGCCGGCCAGGCGGGTGTTGCCGCGTACGGCCGCGAGGTTGGCCTCCAGCGACGCGCCGCCCGTGCCCTCGACCAGGTACTCCAGCAGGAACGGGGTGATGGCCTGCCCGGTGACCCCGCGCTCCTCGGCGGCCCGCAGGCCCTCGGCGAGCACCCGGTCGTGCAGCTCCGGGTCGAGCTGGAGGTCGGCGGGGACCGGGTTGGCCACAATGAGCGCGGTCTCCAGCCCGCCGAGCGCGTCCTGGGCCCGCATGATGGCGGCGGCCTCCCGCGGCGTCTCGATGCGCCAGTCGACCGGCTCGCCCGAGCTGTGCAGGTAGAAGCCGGGGAACTCGTCGGTGCGGTAGCCGACGACCGTGACCTGCTTGGTCTCCAGCCGCTGGAGCGTCGCGGGCACGTCGAGGATCGACTTCACCCCCGCGCACACGACCGTGATCCTGGTGCGGCTGAGCGTGTCGATGTCGGCCGACTCGTCCTGCACCGTGGTCCAGCCGCGATGGACTCCGCCCAGGCCCCCGGTGGCGAACACCCGCACGCCCGCCCGGGCGGCCAGGAACGAGGTGCCCGAGACGGTGGTGGCGCCGCTCAGCCCGAGCGCGGCGGCCGGGGCGAGGTCGCGGAAGCCCAGCTTGCGCAGGCCCGGCTCGGTCGCGATCCGCTCCAGCTCGTCCTTGTCCAGGCCCACCCGGGGGACGCCGTCCAGCACCGCCACCGTGGCCGGCACGGCCCCCGCCTGCCGGACGATGTCCTCCAGTTCGACGGCGACCTCAAGGTTGCGGGGCTGGGGAAGCCCGTGGGAGATGATGGTGGACTCCAGGGCGACGACCGGACGGCCGGCGGCCAGCGCCTCGGCGACCTCATCGGAAACGCGCATGTCTCTCCTGTTTTCCCGCTCGCCAAAGGGGTGCCCACATCCGCCTGGTCGTACCGGAGGCGCTGTTTATGCGACACCTCCTCGTCGTGTGGTCGCTGCGCGCCTCAGTCCAGATCGGCGGCGTGTCCCCTCCGGCTCGCTTGGTCTTTTCGGTATCAGCGGCAAGATTGTCCGCTTCGGCATATTCTGCCCGGGTCTTGTGGTGGATCTTGCGATAAGTTGCGGGCGTCCGCCCGCGCCCACCCGCCGTCGACTCCTCCCGTCACCCCCTGCACCAGACCCTTTCACGCCCGCCGTCACGACCCCCATCAGGCCCGCGTGCACAATCGACACCGAGCCACGTACGACCCGGGAGAACGATCCATGCCACGCTCGCACTACGACGTCGTCATCGCCGGCGCCGGGCACAACGGCCTCGTCGCCGCGGCCTACCTGGCCCGGGCCGGGCGCGCCGTACTGGTCCTGGAACGCCTCGACTACGTGGGCGGGCTCGCCATGTCCGCCCACGCGTTCCCCGGTGTGGACGCACGGCTGTCGCGCTACTCCTACCTGGTGAGCCTGCTGCCCTCGAAGATCATCAAGGACCTCGGGCTCCGTCTCGAACTGCGCCGCCGCCGCTTCGCCTCCTACACCCCGGCCGGCGACACGGGCCTGCTCGTGGACAACGAGGACGCCGCGCGCACCGCGGCCTCCTTCGAAGCCGTGACCGGCGGACGGCACGACCTGGACGCCTGGACGCGGTTCTACGCCATGACCGGCCACGTCGCCCGGCGGGTCGCGCCGACGCTGCTCGAACCCCTGCGCGGCCGTACGGAGCTGCGGGAGGTCGTGGGTGACGACGAGGCATGGCGCGACCTGTTCGAACGGCCCATCGGCGAGGTCGTGGCCGAGCGGTTCGCCGACGACACGGTCCGCGGGGTCGTCCTCACCGACGCCCTGATCGGCACCTTCGCCGACCCGGCAACGGACCTGCGGGCCAACCGGTGCTTCCTCTACCACGTGATCGGCGACGGCACGGGCGACTGGAACGTCCCGGTAGGCGGCATGGGCGCGGTGACCACCGAGCTCGCCGAGGTCGCGCGGCGGCACGGCGCCGAGATCCACACCGGCGCCGAGGTGCTGGCGATCGACCCCGGCACGGGGGAGGTCACCTTCGACGACGGCGCGGAGCACACGGTGACCGCGGGGAAGGTGCTGGCCAACCTGCCGCCCGCCGTGCTCGCCCGGCTGCTCGGGGAGACCCCCGAGCAGCCCGAGGGGTCACAGCTCAAGATCAACATGGTGCTGTCGCGGCTGCCCAAGCTGCGGGACCCCGCGGTGGACCCCGCCGAGGCGTTCAGCGGCACCTTCCACATCAACGAGAGCCGCGACCAGCTCGCCGCGGCGTACGCGCAGGCCGCCGCGGGGAAGGTGCCGGACCTGCCGCCCGCGGAGGTCTACTGCCACTCGCTCACCGACCCCTCGATCCTCGGCCCCGGGCTGCGGGAGTCGGGAGCGCACACGATGACGCTGTTCGGCCTGCACATGCCGGCGCGGCTGTTCGCCGACCCGGAGGCCAAGCGGGAGGCGGTCGACCGCACGCTCGCCTCGATCAACTCGGTGCTCGCCGAGCCCATCGAGGACTGCCTGCTGCGCACGCCCTCCGGCGAGCCCTGCCTGGAGGCCAAGACGCCGCTCGACCTGGAGCGGGAGGCGGGCCTGCCCGGCGGTCACATCTTCCACCACGACCTGTCCTGGCCGTACGGCGAGGAGGGCGACCACGGGCCGTGGGGCGTCGAGACGGCGCACGAGCGGGTGCTGGTGTGCGGCGCGGGCGCCCGGCGCGGCGGCGGCGTCAGCGGCATCCCCGGGCACAACGCCGCGATGGCCGTCCTCGGCCGCGCCTGAGGGCATCGGCGCTCCGCTGACGTGCTCCTCGGCCGCGTCCGGCGGTCCCGGGTTCCGCGACTGTTCGTGGGGTCACGTCCACAGATGAGAGAGCAGCAGGCCGCCGCGTGGCCAGGTGGCCCATTAACCCCCCGGGTTGTGTGGCGGGCGGCCCGCCGGAAAGCCCCCTCAGGCGTACGGCGGGCCGTCCGAACCCCCGCCCGACCTCGGTTTCTCGCGTGATCGGCCGGGGAGCCTGTTATCGGGCCTGGCCGGCCAGCAGGCGGCGCCACCACTCGTACGCCTCCTCGCGCCGCCACCAGTAGGCCGTCCAGGACACCGGCGGCACGTCACGGCGGGCGAGGGCGTGGCGGCAGAACTGGTAGACGCCGCCGCAGCGGACCAGTTCGTAGGAGGTCATCTGGCAGGCGCAGGTGTGGGCGACGACCCGGCCGCGTCCGAGGCTGTGCTCGATCCACCACAGCTTCGTGCGATCGGGGCGCGGCACGGCCGGATGCGGCGACAGGCCCGGACAGTCCTCCTCGCCGTCCTCGTCTTCGGCGGCGATGGTGAGCACCGCGGCGGGCGCGGTCACCGGGCCGCCTCCTCGGCGATGCCCTCCTGTACGGCGATCGCCTGGCACAGCTCGACCAGGTCGTCGGCGTCGACCGTCCGGTACGCGCCCGCCTCCTCCACCGCCACCGGGAACGGCCGCTCGCGCGTCGCCCACAGCCGCCCGGCGTCGCTTCGCATGATCCGCCACCCGGCGAACACCGGACGGGCGGCGGCAGCAGCCCTATCGTGTGTCATGGGTCAGGACCACCATCCTGATCAAGGGGTCCGTACGGCGGTCGCAACGCCTGCGGACCCCGCTTGTTCGCGTCGTCACCGCCAAGTACAACAGTGCGTAACCTCTTCATCACAGATGCCGATGGGGGACACTAAGGGTGGTCAGACGCCCCCGGTCTGACGAAAAGGTGCACGAGTGGACGCCGAGCTTCCCCCTTGGGCCGTACGGCTCCGCGCCGAGCGGCGCGGCCGGCTGTGGAGTCAAAAGGAGATGGCCCGCCGTCTGGTCGAGGCCGCCGACGATGAGACGCGCAAGCGGCTTCCCGCCCGGGAGACGATCGTTCGCCGGATCAAGGCGTACGAGGCCGGGCACCATCAGCCGCGTGATCCGTACCGGCTGCTGTACACGCGGGTCTTCGGGGTCAGCGAGGCCGAACTGTTCGACATGTCGCAGGTCCCATCCCGCCCGGCCATTGACGATGTGCTCGCCGGATTGCCGGGCAGCGACGTCCTCACGCCGCTTCCCGCGGGAAGTGGGCGGCGTATCGGAGTGAGCACGATCGCCGATCTGTCCGCGAGAGTTCACCGGCTGCGCCTGGCTGACGACGTGCTGGCCGGCGGCGATCTCCTCCAGCCCGCGTTCCGCGAGCTGGAGGAGGTCACACGGCTGTACCGCGAATCCACCTGCACCGAATCCACGAGTCGCGCGCTGCTCGGCGTGATCGGGGAACTCGCGCAAATCACCGGGTGGATCGCCAGCGACGCGGGACGGCATGAAGAAGCGGCGCGCGTTTACCGCCTCGGCATAACCGCCGCTCGAGAGGCCGGGGACGGCACCCTGGAATCGAACCTCCTCGGCTCCCTGGCCTACCAGACCACGAACATCGGTGACCCCAATGAAGGGGTGACGTTGGCCTACGCGGCGGTGGAGGCGGCCGGGCCACACGCCCCGGCGCGGGCGCGAGCCCTGGCCTGGGATCGAGTGGCATGGGCGCACGTTCGGGCCGGCGAGGCCGAGGCTGCCATGCGAGCGCTGGGCGAGGCCGAGGCGGCCCTGGGAGAAGGCGGCGACGAGGAGGAGCCCGCGTACTTGTACTGGGTGAACGCGCACGAGTTGCAGATCATGGAGGCTCGCGCCTACACCGAATTGCGACGCCCGCTTCGCGCAGTACCGCTGCTCACCGATGTGCTCGGCCGTTACGACGCCACGCACGCCCGGGAACTCGCCCTGTATCTTTCTTGGCTCGCCGTCGCGCTCGTAGACGCGAACGAGCCGGGTGAGGCGGCCTGCGCGGCCTCGCGGATGTTCGACCTCTCCAAGGACGTGGCCAGCGACAGAACAGCGCGTCGTCATCGTGTCGTCCTCGATCGGCTGATGCCCCACCGGAACATCCCACAGGTCCGCGAAGTGTTCGAGCGCGGCCGATGAAGGAGGTGGAATCTGCGGGAGAGGGACCAGGCCGAGCAGGCGGTTCGCACTGCTGGAACGAGAGCAAGTCGTTCCGCCCGGCGTTCGCGGTCGTATCCCGGCATTCGCCGGAGCGGAGGCCGCGGCCGAGCTGCTCGCGACGCTATCGATCTGGCGTGAGGCGGCGGTTATCAAGGCCGTCCCGGACAAGCGCAGCATCCCGTACGGGCGAGGGCCCTGGTCGCAGGCAAGCTCGTCTGCATGGGCGTACGCAAGCTGGCCGAAGCGCAGCCGTTCTACCTCCTCGACCCAGCGGAGCTGACGGTGCCCGCTACCGAGGCCGCATCCGGCGAGGTCGCCGCAGCCATGGCACGCAGAGTCGATGTAGCGGAGAGCGGCCGGTTGGCCTGATCGTGTGCGACAGCGTCGCGGTGAACCGGCAAGGCGTCCGGCTCGGCAAGGGTGCCGGCTACTCCGATATCGACACGGCAATCGTTGCGACGGTGCATTCCTT
>JADGHC010000328.1 GCA_019689655.1 Microbispora sp. | reverse complement strand
TTTTACGAGACAGCCGTGCGCCGAATCCCGGCGGTGTGTGGAGGGGCGGGTGGGTGACCCGCAGCCACAACTGGGTGGCGGAGAGCTCGCCGGCGGTGCCGCAGTCGCACCCGGCGGCGCAGACGGCGCCCTCGCCGAGCCGCCCCAGCACCGCGCGGGCGTCCTCGGCCCTGCCGTGCCACAGCAACGCGCGCGCCAGAGCCACGGCGTCGCCGCCCCGCAGCGCGCCGCGCCGCTCCGCCTCGGCGAGCTCGGCCAGCAGTGCCGGCGTCGCGCCCGGGTCGATACGCCACTGCGCCCGCAGCAACGACGCGGTTATCCTCGCGCGCCGCGGCTCGTCCCGGCACGCACGCCTGGCCAGCGTGAGCTGGGCGACGGCGGCGTCCGCCCGGCCGGCGCGCAGGGCGGCGCGGGCCGCCTCCTCCAGCACCGGCACGGCCCAGGGGGCGTCGGCCCGGCCGGCCTCCAGGAGATGGGCGGCGATCACGGCCGGGGCCGCGCCGGCGTCGTGGGCCGCCTCGGCCGCCCGGCCGTGCAGGCCGGCCCTTTCCTCTGCGTCCATGTCGGCGAGCACGGCCGCGCGGGCCGCCTCGTGCCGGAACCGCCCGTCACTGAGCAGTCCCGCGTCGGTGAGGGCGTGCAGCTCGCGGGCGACGTCGGCGGGCCCGATGCCGAGCAGCCGGGCGAGGAGATCGGGACCGCCGAGGACCGCCAGCCCGCGCGCCACCCGGAGCGTACGCGGCTCGCCCCGGTGCAGGCACGACAGCACCGCCTGGGCGTACCGGTCCCCGGGGACGACCCGCCGCTCGCCCCGCCCGGAGCGTACGGACTCCCGATGGTCCTCGGCGAGGGCGGCGGCGAGCAGCGGGTTGCCGCCGCTGAGCGTGTCCCACTCCTCGGCGAACCGCTCGGCGGCCGCGCGCCCCACCCGCTGCCGCACCATCGACACGACGCCGTCCCGCGACAGCGGGGCCAGCCGGAACCGGTGGCAGTACGGCCGGCGCAGCAGCTCGTGGATGAACGCGCCGCCGTGCCACGCCTGGCCGGAGTGGCCGAAGACGGCCATGATCCGGGCGAGCCGTACGCGCCTGCACAGGTGGGACAGGCACAGCAGCGAGGCGTGGTCGGCGTGGTGCACGTCGTCGACGGCGATCACCAGCGGGCAGCGCTCGGACAGCTCGAGCAGGATCATGCACAGTCCGTGCACGACGTGGGGATCGACCTGCCGGTGGGTGCCCGGCCGTATGCCCGGCGATGCCGTGCCGCGCACGCCCTCGTGCAGCAGGGCCAGCGCCCGCTCGCGGTCCCCGGCGGTCAGCGGCGCGTCGTGGATGAGCTGGCCCACCACGCCGAACGCCAGGTCGCGTTCCATGCGCGAGCCCGTCGCCGTGATGGCGAGCGCGCCCTGCTCGATGGCCTGCTCGGCGAAGGCGTGCAGCAGCTCGCTCTTGCCGGTCGCGACGCCGCCGCCGACCAGCGCGATCTTGCCCTGGCCCAGGACGGCGCCGGCGAGCAGCGCCTTCAGGGCGGCCATCTCCTCATCTCGTTCGACTAGGCCCATGGCCGGTCTCCGTTGTGCATGACAGCGAGATCGGGCGAGCCATGCCCGCCGCGACGGACAGCCCGACTGCCCCGGCGGTTGCGGGACGGCGCCGCCGACCGGTCCACCGGGGTCGGTTCCCACGATCCCGGAAGGCACTATCGGCCCGGCATCGCCGGGCTATCGCCCATCCCCCGTCGCAGCGGCACGGTCGCCGGCCGCCGTCCGGGATGCGTTGAACCGGCCCTCACCTGAAGTTCCAATACATTTGGGGGATTCGTTCTCTTGAACTAGTCGCCTTTATGGCGTATGGTTGGCGCCATGATCGCACCCAGGACTCCGAACATCGCCGAGGAACTGCGTGCGGCCGGCCTGCGGGTGACGGCCGCCCGCGTCGCACTGCTCGAGACCGTCCGCAGCGGTGACCACCTCGACGTAGAGGCGATCGCCTCCGGAGTTCGCGATCGCGTGGGCCACGTCTCCTTGCAAGCCGTGTACGAGGCTCTGCACGCGCTCACCGCGGCGGGGCTCGTACGGCGCATCGAGCCGGCCGGCAGCCCGGCACGGTTCGAGGGCCGGGTCGGCGACAACCACCACCACGTCGTGTGCCGGTCGTGTGGTGTCGTCGCCGACGTCGACTGCGCGGTGGGCGAGGCGCCGTGCCTGACCGCATCCGACAGCCACGGCTTCATCATCGACGAGGCCGACGTCATCTACTGGGGCCTGTGCCCCGGCTGTTCGAGCGCCCGCACTTCCTGAGCCCCATGATCCAGCTAGTTCAGAGGGATTCCCTTGACTGAGAAGCACGACGCAACCGTTGTAGACGCGAAGGCGGAGGGCGAGGGCGGCTGCCCGGTCGCGCATACCCGGGCCCCGCACCCGACCCAGGGCAACGCCAACCACCAGTGGTGGCCGGAGCGGCTCAACCTCAAGATCCTCGCCAAGAACCCCGCCGTGGCCAACCCCCTCGGTGAGGACTTCAACTACGCCGAGGCGTTCAACTCCCTCGACCTCGCCGAGGTCAAGCGGGACATCGCGGAGGTGCTGACGACCTCGCAGGACTGGTGGCCGGCCGACTTCGGCCACTACGGCCCGCTCATCATCCGGATGGCCTGGCACAGCGCCGGCACCTACCGGATCAGCGACGGCCGCGGCGGCGCCGGCTCGGGCCAGCAGCGCTTCGCCCCGCTCAACAGCTGGCCGGACAACGCCAACCTCGACAAGGCCCGCCGGCTGCTGTGGCCGGTCAAGAAGAAGTACGGCAAGAAGCTCTCCTGGGCCGACCTCATGATCCTCGCCGGCAACGTCGCCCTGGAGTCGATGGGCTTCAAGACCTTCGGCTTCGCCGGCGGCCGGGTGGACGCCTGGGAGCCCGACGACGACGTGTACTGGGGCCCCGAGACCACCTGGCTCGGCGACGAGCGCTACTCGGGCGACCGTGAGCTGGAGGAGCCGCTCGCCGCGGTCCAGATGGGCCTCATCTACGTCAACCCGGAGGGCCCGAACGGCCAGCCGGACCCGCTCGCCGCGGCCCGCGACATCCGTGAGACGTTCCGCCGGATGGCGATGAACGACGAGGAGACGGTCGCCCTCATCGCCGGTGGTCACACCTTCGGCAAGACCCACGGCGCGGGCCCGGCCGAGAACGTCGGCCCCGAGCCGGAGGCCGCCCCGATCGAGCAGCAGGGCCTGGGCTGGAAGAACAGCTACGGCACCGGCAAGGGTGCGGACACGATCACCAGTGGCCTGGAGGTCACCTGGACCACGACGCCGACCAAGTGGACCAACAACTTCTTCTGGAACCTGTTCGGCTACGAGTGGGAGCTGACCAAGAGCCCGGCCGGCGCCTGGCAGTGGAAGCCGAAGCACGGCGCCGGTGAGGGCACCGTCCCCGACGCCCACGACCCGTCGAAGCGCCACGCTCCGGGCATGCTCACCACCGACCTGGCGCTCCGGTTCGACCCGATCTACGAGCAGATCTCGCGCCGGTTCATGGAGAACCCCGACGAGTTCGCGGACGCCTTCGCCCGCGCGTGGTTCAAGCTGACCCACCGCGACATGGGCCCGGTCTCGCGCTACCTCGGCCCGGAGGTCCCCTCCGAGGTGCTGCTGTGGCAGGACCCGCTGCCGGAGCGGACCTACGAGCTCATCGACGCCCAGGACATCGCCGCGCTCAAGGAGCAGATCCTGGCCTCGGGCCTGTCGGTGTCGCAGCTGGTGTCCGTCGCGTGGGCGTCGGCCTCGTCCTTCCGCGGCAGCGACAAGCGCGGCGGCGCCAACGGCGCCCGCATCCGCCTGCAGCCCCAGATCGGGTGGGAGGTCAACGACCCCGACCAGCTGGCGACCGTGCTGAGCACGCTCGAGGGCATCCAGAAGTCCTTCAACGCCGCCCAGACCGGTGGCAAGCAGGTCTCCCTCGCCGACCTGATCGTGCTCGGCGGGTCCGCCGCGGTCGAGAAGGCCGCCAAGGACGCGGGCTTCGAGGTCGAGGTGCCCTTCACGCCGGGCCGCGTGGACGCGTCGCAGGAGCAGACGGACGTCGAGTCGTTCGCCGTGCTCGAACCGAAGGCCGACGGGTTCCGCAACTACTACGGCAAGGGCAACCGGCTGCCGGCCGAGTACCTGCTGATCGACCGGGCGAACCTGCTGACCCTCAGCGCCCCCGAGATGACCGTCCTCGTCGGCGGCCTGCGCGTCCTGGGCGCCAACTACCAGCAGTCGAAGCTCGGCGTCTTCACCGACAGGCCGGGGGTGCTGACGAACGACTTCTTCGTCAACCTGCTCGACCTGGGCACGGAGTGGAAGGCGACGTCGGAGGACCAGAGCACGTTCGAGGGCCGCGACACCGCCACGGGCGAGGTCAAGTGGACCGGCTCCCGGGTCGACCTGGTCTTCGGCGCGAACTCCGAGCTGCGCGCGATCGCCGAGGTCTACGCCAGCGACGACGCGAAGGAGAAGTTCGTCAACGACTTCGTCGCGGCGTGGAGCAAGGTGATGGACCTCGACCGGTTCGACGTGCGCTGGCACTGACGTGACGTCCGGGCCGGTCCGCGCGGGCCGGCCCGGACCGACCGGCCGCAACGTGGCGGCAGCTTGCGGACCGGACCTCAGACCGCCGCCGGGCGGGTCTCGGGGGCCGGTTCGCGCTCCCAGCCGGCCGTACGCTCCAGGGGCTCCAGCGCGCCGGTCTCGTCGACGTGGATGATCGCGTCGAACTGATCGGGCAGGCAGGCCTGGAAGTAGTGGCTGCTCCGTTCCGTGGCCGGGCGGTAGACGACGCCGACGGCCCGTTCGAGCAGCGCCCTGCGCAGCAGGTCCGCCGCCCCGGCGGACCGGGCCAGGTCGATGAGGAACTCCTCATGCCCGGCCTCATGCCCGGCTTCGTGGAACAGCTCCTCGACCGAGCCCGGCAGCGCCGGGCGCAGGGTCTTCCGCTCGGCGGGGCGCCCCCAGTCGCCGGCCGCCGTGACGGTGCCCGTATAAGTGGTGAAGCCGATGAGCCGGCAGTCCTCCGGGTTGTGCTCGCGCACCAGCCAGCCGAGGCTGAGCCCGCCGCGCGCGCCCATCTCCGTCGCCCGCGCGTCGCCGAGATGGGAGTTGTGCGCCCACACCACGATCCTCGCCGGCTCGCCGCGCTGCCAGGCGAGGTGCTCGGCCAGCGCGAACAGGGTGCCGGCCATGTGCCGGTCGCGCAGGTTCCACGCCGACTCCCTGCCCCCGAACATGGCGCGGTAGTACTGCTCGGCCGCCGCCACCACCGCGGCGTTGCGTTCGGCGTGGAAGAACTCGTCCTCGCCGAGCAGGCCCTGCGCCCGCTCGTAGCGCACGGCGTCGCGCCGGAGATCGACGAGCTGATCGATCACCCGCCGCTCGCACGACTCCCCCGCGCCGAAGGCGGCGGCGAAACCGTACGCCTGCCCGTCGTCGCCGTAGCTGTGGTCGAAACAGGAGTAGCGGTCGCGGGCCCGTCGCGCCGCGCCCGGGTCCACCTGCTCCAGGTACGCGATGACCTCGTCGGCGGACCGGTGCAGGCTGTAGAGGTCGAGCCCATAGAACCCGGCCCGCGCGCGTTCGCCGAGCCGCTCGTTGTGCTCGCGCAGCCATCCGGTGAACTCCACCATCTCCGCGTTGCGCCACATCCACGCGGGGAAGCGGCAAAAGCCGCGCAGCGCCTCCTCGGCGGACGCGTCGTCGCCGCGCCCCCGGACGTACCGGTTCACCCGATACGCGTCGGGCCAGTCGGCCTCGACCGCCACCGCGACGAAGCCGGCGTCCTCGATGAGCCGCCGCGTGATGCGGGCTCGCCCGGCGCAGAACTCGTGCGTGCCGTGCGACGCCTCGCCGATCAGCACGAACCGGGCGTCGCCGACGACGTCGAACAGCACCTCGTCCGGCGGAACGCCGCCCCGGGTGGGCACGAGCTCCGCGCGCAGCGTCGCGAGGTCGGGCCGCGCGGGCGGGACCCGGGCGTGTCCCGGGCCGGCCGCGCGCAAAAGCCGGTGCACCTCCTCCTCGCTGGTCTGGGTGAGATTCCAGTACGGCTCCCCCACCGAGAAGAACGGCGTGGGCGTGGTCGCGCAGACGACCTCGTCCACCAGGGCGGACAGCTCCCGGCAGGTGGCCTCGGCCGCGGCCGGCACGGCGACCACGATCCGGGCCGGCTCCCGCCGCCGGATCGCGTCGATCGCGGCGCGCAGGCCCGTCCCCGCCGCCAGGCCGTCGTCCACCAAGATCACAGTCGCGCCGCGGAGCCGCGCCGCGGGCGTGCCTGCCCGGTAGGCCCGCTCCCGTCTCGCCAGCTCGCGGGCCTCCCGCTCGGCGACCTGGCGGATCGTGCCGGGCTGGACGCCGAGCCCACGGACGACGTCCTCGTCGAGGACGATCACCCCACCGCCGGCGATCGCTCCCATGGCGAGCTCCTCCCGGCCCGGCGTGCCGAGCTTGCGCACCAGTAACACGTCGAGCGGGTGACCCAGGCCCGTCGCCACCTCGTACGCCACCGGAACGCCGCCGTGCGCCAGACCGAGGACGACGACGCCGGGCCGCCCGCGGTAGTGGGCGAGGAGTTCCGCGAGCACCCGGCCCGCGTCCCGGCGATCCGAAAACAGGCGATCAGTCATGGCTCTCGCCTCCCGGTCGCGCAGCCGCATACCCCCCTCGCGGCGGCGCAAACACCGCCCGCGGGACCGTGCCCGGGCGGGGCTCGAGGCAGCCGTCAGCGGTAGGTGTAGCAGTAGTTCGACTTGCCCTTGAACCGGTGGAAGGCCTTCGGGTCGTGGTAGCGCCACCGGCAGCCCGCGTCGCGCTGGCTCTGGGTGAGATACATGGTGTCGCCCTTGCGCTTGACGCAGTACGCGCCGGGCGTGGGCTGCTCGCGGTACTCGACCCACTCCCAGCCGAGGCTCACGCAGTACGCGGTGAAGCGCCCGGGCCCGAGCTCCACGACCCGCTTGGCGGGGGTGGGCGAGGGCTTCGGCG